>CAZIMB010000018.1:0-29119 GCA_964540275.1 uncultured Nitrospirota bacterium
GATTTTGTTAATAGCCCTATCTTATTCTCCAGAAGTTGCGACAGAAGTCAAGTGTCACAATAACCGGATGTTTCATGTCATGAGCTATCATGGACAGAAAGGATCTTCTTTCTCTCCCAAGTTTTTTCAAGGAGCTCTCGACTTCTAAAGCTTGTCCACCTTTGATTGGATGTGCAAACAACGGGCAAGCTTCTTTTGCCTGTGCACCATGAAGAATTTCGAAATAAGATTTGCCTTTTACCGCTTCCTCTGAAAGCCCGATCAGCTTTTCTGCTGCCTTATTGAGCTTGATAACAATTCCATGCTCATACACCTGCATACATGGAAAAAATCCGTTTTAATTAAATTAATTGCTTTTTTAATTCTTCTTATGCTATACATTTCAAAATTTTTACAATTTTTTAAAATCTATTACATCCTGAAGTTAAGGGCACTGAAATTAAAAAATCGCTACAACTCTATGTGCATATGACATCTCTTTGTACATACCCTCGCACATGCCTCGCAGCCGATGCAGTTGTCGGGATTCGCAACAGACATTACCTTATTCCCCATATCATCTCCATACTCATCCTCACCTTCAAAGGGCTTCTCTATAAGCTCAAGGACATCCCTGCCACAGACCCTGTAGCATCGGCCACAACCTATGCATTTTTCCATGTCAATTGATTCGATAAATTTAGGTATCCATTCCTTACCACCCCTAGTGTAACTTATTATTGTCATAAAATCCTCCCATCTTAGAATTAGCAATAATATATAATTTAGCTAATTCGCAACAATATTTATTAGGTCCCTGAAAAGCAGAATAGCGACTGCCCCAAATTTTTAATTTAAAAAAATCTATCCCATGTCGGTTATAAGTTTATGATTCGAGCTAATTAATTTTACAAAAGATTAATAAACAGTATAGTATTAGAAATAACTTATGCTATAGCCTCCCCATCATGCTCTCCGGTTCTTACCCTCACAGCACCTTCAATCGGAGAAACAAATATCTTACCATCTCCATGTTTTCCGGTCTGATTGACCTTTATTATTGCCTTTACTACTTTTGTAACCACATCATCAGGCACAACTATGGTTAGCAACCTCTTTGGCACAAAGAGCGCGACCTTTGGCAACGTATGCTCAAGGGCATATGTTGACGGCGTTGGGGTCAGTTTAACTGCAGTGCAGTAACTGTCAGGCATTTCCGAATCCATCTCGGCGCACATTGCACCTTTCTGTTTTCCCCTACCTTCAACACTCTGTATAGTCATGGAAGGATACCCTAATTCATTAAGCACTTTTTTAGTTTCGGGAAGCTTGTCTCTCCTGATAATAGCCGTAATCTCTTTCATAAAATAGACCTCCTTTGAGTCATATATTATTTGTCTTTAGCATAGTCTGTCTGACTTGCAAAAAATCTCTATCTTTTATAGACATCAGAGTATTTTCCTCATAGAGGATTTTCTATTAATTAAATTTTTATGTTCATTACCTTGTCACATAAGCATAAATGAGTAATTAATTTTGCTAAAACAGACTCACCATGCTGAAGGATGATAAAACTACAATCCAGCTTCTCCAGTTCTTATTGTGTATGCTGCCTCAACAGGACTTATGAATATTTTTCCGTCTCCTATGAACCCTGTTCTAGCCTTATCACTAATAATTTTGACCACCTTTTCCACATCCTCTGTGTTGACAACAGTCATTATAAGTGTCTTTGGAAGTTCGTCATAATGTACAGGACCAACCTGGAGTCCCTTCTGTTTTCCCCTTCCAAATACAGGCATCTTTGTGAGAGATGGAAAACCTGCTCCCTCAAGTGCCAATACAACCTCCTGTTCTTTTTCTGGTCTGATAAATGCTCTTATCATTTTCATGTTACAATCCTCCTTTTTATTGTTTTTTACTGAATAGTGAACAGTAAAAACTACTCGCTATTCACTGATCATTGCCTTTTTAAGCCAAGGCGGTGGCGATTTTTTAACTGTTTCTAGAAGCATACGCATTGACTCTTCAATACTTATTGTCTCCTTCACTTTTATTGGTATCATGCCTTTTTTGACAAGTCTTGCTGCTGATGGTCCGCCTATCTCTGTTAGATACACAATTTTACAGTCAGCAAGCTTATCAACTTTCCTTTGAATCCTGTCGTCATGCACCTCACCCATGCCTTTGGTACTTTCGATCTCAACATCCCTGCCTTCTGCAAACTTTCTTAACTCAACAAACCTATAGCCATCTTTTGTAAGTTCATATATGGCAAACATGCCTGCTCTACCAAAATGCTCATCAACATTGATACCGTCAGTTGTTGCAAAAGCTATCTTCATAGTTACACCCCTTGTTTTAAAATATCTGGTTTTTCTCGCAGTATACTGATACATCGTCAAATACCTGTAGCAAGTAGCTAAATATCTTTTTTAAAGTATTCTTAAGTTTATTAACCATATCATTCCTCCATAAATAGATTGGCTATATCATTAATTAGAGAGAGCGTTCCTCTGTATCCTATGTTAATCCTATTAGTGCTACCTAAAACCTTATACACAGGAAATCCCATTTGATATAAGGGCACTCCAAGCTTCTTAGCAGTATCTACTGCATGGGAATTAGATATTAGCAGGTCAAAATCACCTTGTATAGAAAATAAATCACCAGAATTTGTATCAACAATTTCAACTTCTGCGCCCATTTCATCAAGGAGTCTTGACATCTGAAGCGACAAATCACTCTCCAGTGCAAGGCATATCTTTTTATTGCCATAATAAAAATGAGCATCCCTCATACCATCAATGAGGATCCTCCTCTGCCTCTCGTATTTCGGTGGCATCTGTTTCCCGCTCAGAAGTGAAAGTGTTTCCATCAATACATCTGTATCTCTTAACCCTGAAATGCTCTTGAAAACCTTATACTCAATATCAAACCTTTCTTTTAAAATCCTTGCTGCAGGCTCCAAACTTGCACCTATGGCAATTGTGAACGCAGATGCCCCTATATTCCTTATCTCATCTAATTTTGTGCCTCCTGCTGAGAGAGATGAAAATCCCTGCCTGCTTCCGTCTAATGCAGATAGATCTGGAAGCATAATGGGCTTCAGTCCAAAGGATTCTATGATTTCCCTCAGTTCTGTAAAATCAGCAGGCGTAAGATGAGAACCCACAAGAACATTGATTTGTTTATCGTTGATGCGTGAATCACGAACTGCAAACTGTAGTAGTGCCTCCACTACCTTTGCATACCCTGCCTCAAGACCGCCCACGTAGTCAGGAGTTGGAGCATGGACAATGGCGCAGTCGGGGTATGACCTCTGCATCTCTTTTACGACACTTGCCACATCATCTCCCTTAACTTCAGATAGCCCTGATGTAAGAATGCCTATCAGTTCAGGATTATTTTTTTCGATAAATCCTTTGACCGTTTTTGTTATACTATCCTCACTGCCCATGACAACATTTTCTGTGAACAACTTTGTGGTTGCAAGTGCAATAGGCTCCCTGAAATGTTTTGTCAAAAGCACCTTCCCCAAAAAAGTGCACCCTTGTGCTCCATGAATAATCGGCAATGCCCTGTCTATACCCTGAAAAGCAATCGCAGCACCGAGGGACTGAGAATGCTTTAAGGGATTAACTAAAATTTCAGACTGCTGATGTTTAATTGCTATTCTTTTTATTTCTGATTTCTGACTTCTGACTTCTGTGTTCTGATAAAACCTTATGCTGTTGCTTATCTGCTCAGCCAGATTTATAAGCCCTTCGTATCCTGCATATGCAGTATGCCTTTCCTGATTCACATCAACAAAAGGGAACCCCTCTTTTATTGCGAGATACTGATTCCTTCCTCCTGCGACAAGAATATCAGCATTTTTCTCTCTCATAAGTTTGAGAAGATTTTTAGGACTAACATCCTCAACAAGAGGAGCATTTTCGCCAAGGATTTCCTTCATCTTTTCTTCGTCCTCAAAGGTACTCTTTTTTGTTCCAATTGCAACAATCTCTATACCCAAATCCATAAGAGCTGAGATAAATGACCAGCTTTTCACCCCGCCTGTATACAGCACTGCCTTTTTGCCTTTCAGATGACTGTAACGTTCAAGTTTTCTAGCTATACGAGCCTCTTCTCTTGTTATTATTGACTCTATGTTCAAACTGTTTGAACTATTTAAACTGTTAAAACAGTCTGCTATCATTCTAAGCGCCTTTGTCGTCTCTGTCTTTCCATAAAAGGAGACCTCTATATAGGGGATTCCATATCTCTTTTCCATCTCCCTTGCAATATTTATCAATGCCCTACTACATACAACTACATTTAATTTTGCTTTGTGAGCATATGTTATCTCCTCAAATGTTGAGTCCCCTGTAATTTTTGACAGTATTTTTATTCCTGCCTCTTTTAGCAAAGGTTCAACAAGCCATAAATCACCTGCTATATTGTATTCTCCAATGAGATTCATATCGTATTCGGTTGTAAATCGTGGACTACCTGTTCCTATAACATAATCAAGCAAGACCTCCCCAGCTATTCTATTTCCAAGATTCTTTGGACCAACAAAACCAGGTGAATTTACTGGAATTACCCGTATGTCAATCTCTGCCTCAGCCTTCTTACATACGGCTTCAATATCTTCACCAATGAGACCGCTTACACATGTTGTATAGACAAATATTGCCTTTGGTTTTACGCTATCAAAAGCCTGTAGAATTGCCTTATACAGCTTTTCTTCAGAGCCGTATATTATATCCATCTCATTCATGTCCGTAGTGAAACCCATTCTGTGTAGATTGCCTTTCGATGACAATGTGCCTCTTCCCTCCCATGAATTTCCACAGCATGCAATAGGTCCATGAACAATATGAGCAGCATCCGCAATAGGCTGTAGCACTATCATCGCACCATCAAAGGCGCATGACTCACCGCCCCGTGAACGGCAAATTTTTTCCTTCTTTTCCCGCTCGCAGCCGCTATCTAACAATTTATCTACTTTCGTTATCATTGTCTATACCCTTTAACCCCTCCAGACCTTCTCTTATCTTAAGTGGAGGAATCAATTCTTTCTTAATTTAATACCTAATCTTAATCCCCCTCTTAATATAAGATAGGGAAATTTTCTTTACTTAATTACATCAAAACTCGTTGTATTAATGGTCGTTCTATCCATTTCATCAAGTATAGTATTTACCACCCAATTCACAAGGTTTATTACTCCCTGATAACCGATGATCGGATACCTATGCAAATGATGCCTATCAAAGAGAGGAAATCCTATTCTTATAAGAGGCGTTCCAGTATCTCTCCAAAGAAACTTTGCGTAGGAGTTTCCTATAAGAAAATCAACAGGATCAGTGAACATCAGGGATCTCAAATGCCACATATCTTTACCAATATAAATTTTTCCCTCTACACCAAATGGACTTTGACTCAAAAGGTTGTTCATATCCTCCTCGAATTTCTTGTCTCCCATAGTGCAGACAATGTGGACAGGGATACCACCCATTTCCATTAAGAAACCTACCAAACCCATCAAAATATCTGGGTCACCGACTAAAGCAAACCTCTTTCCATGAACATAGGGGTGCGAGTCTATCATTGCATCCACTGCACGACCTCTCTCATCCTCTATTTCCTGGGGAATAGGCATTCCAGTAATCTTGCTTATTTCATCAAAAAACCTGTCAGTATTCTTTATACCTATTGGTGTAAGAACAGCAGTTTTCTGATTCCATTCCTTCTCTATATAATCCATAGTTTTAAGAGTTGAATATTTCTGAAGTGCTACAGTAGCATCTGCATTAATAGAGTCCATAGCATCTTTAAGAGGAGTACCGCCAGGATAGAGCTTATATTCACCAGTGTTTGGAGAGTCAAACACATTGCCAACATCCGCAAGAATAGTATGTCTAATTCCCATAATGTTCATAAGTCTTTTCAACTCAAAATAATCCCCCGTATAAGTGTCAAAACCGGGAATTATATTTATCTTTCCGTTCGGCTCCCCTTTTTTGCCTACTGTAATATTTGAAAGAATGCCTTTCAACATATTGTCATATCCTGTAATATATGAGCCCACAAAACTCGGGGTATGGGCAAAGGGAATAAGCAAATCCTTTGGAATCGCTCCTTTATCCTTAGCCTGCTTTATAAATGCATTTAGGTCATCACCGATGACTTCAGCCATACAGGTAGTGGAGACAGCAATCATCTTAGGATGATACAAGGTATATGCATTCTCAAGACCCTCAAGCATGTTGTTTAACCCACCAAAAACAGCAGCATCCTCTGTCATAGATGTTGAAACAGCAGCCATAGGCTCCTTAAAGTGTCTACTAAGATGACTCCTAAAATATGCAACACACCCCTGCGCACCTTGCACAAATGGCAATGTGCCTTCAAATCCAGATGCGCAGAATATAGCACCTAAAGGCTGACAGGCCTTATGCGGATTGATTAATATATTCTGCCTTTTGAAGTTAAGCTCTTTATACTCTTCAGTCTTTGTCCATTCGGCTATTTTCTGTATCTCTTCATCAGTAGGGCAGTTTTCAAATTCCTTTTTTCGCTCAAACTGCTCAAGATATTCCCGTTCTCTAAAAAGCTCAATATGATCTTTTATCTTTAGTCTTGTCATTTTTTCCTCCTTATCAAATCCCATGTGGGGCTATTTACTGTCATATCCATATCACGTGCAAACACAGGGAATCCGTCAAAGCCATGATAAGGACCAGAATAATCCCATGAATGCATCTGCCTGAAGGGCACACCCATTTTATGGTAAGCGTACTTCTCCTTTATGCCCGATCCTACCAAGTCAGGTCTGAGCCTTCTGGTGAACTCCTCCAACTCATAGAGAGTGGCGTCATCCATAATCACAGCGCCTTCCTTCATTTCTGGATACGTCCTCTTGTAATCATCGTTATGCCCGAATTCATATCCTGATGCCACAACCTCCATGCCCAAATCTTCGTATGCACCGATAGTATGTCTTGGCCTTAAACCTCCTACATATAACATTACCTTCTTACCTTCAAGTCTCGGCCTATACTCTTGTATAACAGCATCCATCTTTGGCTTATATTTTTCTATCAGCTTTTCCGCATTCTCTTTTATCCTGTCGTCAAAATAAGAGGCTATCTTTCTAATACTCTGATATATCTTGGTCGGACCAAAGAAATTGAACTCAACCCAAGGAATGCCATAAGTCTCCTCCATGTGCCTACATATATAGTTCATAGATCGGTAGCAGTGGATGAGATTAAGCTTAGCCTTATGTGCCATGCCAATCTCGTTTATTGATGCATCTCCCGTCCATTGAGCAATTACCCTCAGTCCCATCTCTTCAAGTATTTTCCTTGATGACCATGCATCTCCGCCTATGTTGTAATCTCCAATAAGGGCAACATCATAAGGAGTAGATTTATCAAGCTGTCCTTTGCCGAGAATATAATCCCTTATGGAATCATTTGCAATATGATGGCCGAGAGACTGGCTCACTCCCCTAAACCCCTCGCATCTGACAGGGACTATAGGGATGCCTAATTCCCTCGCCGCTTTTTTAGCAACCGCTTCAATATCATCTCCTATAAGACCAACAGGACATTCAGAAAGTATGCCTATGCTTTTAGCAAGAGGAAATAATTCCTTCAATTCATGTAAAGCTGCATATAATTTCTTGTCACCACCATATACAATGTCCTTCTCCTGAAAGTCCGTTGTTATATGCATTGTTCCAAATGTATCAATTCCTGTCTGTCCATTATAGTAATTTCTCCTGGACCACCAACTATACTGTCCACATCCGATAGGACCATGACTTATAGTTATCTGATCCTTGACCGGACCCCAGACAACGCCTTTTGCTCCAGCATAAGCACATCCCCTTACAGTCATGACACCAGGCCTGGATTTGATATTAGATTTTACCTGGCAACTGCTGCACTGACCTGTAGGATCATTGGCAGCGAGGTGCTTTGCCCTGTCCTTCTTGGTCTTTTCTGGATATGCTTCTAGAATCTCCTCTATCATCTTTTGTGTATCTCTAATTGCCGTGCTCATTTTTATTCCTCCTTTATAAAATGTTTGAACCGTTTTTTTATGCTGCCTCTTCGTTTTCAAGTATCCCGAAATCCATCAACAGTTGTTCCAGTTCATCCATGCTTAGTGGTGTAGGTATTACGAGATTTTTATTTTCCGCTATCTTTTTTGCTAAAGCCCTGTATTCATCTGCCTGAGGATGTTCAGGCGAATACTCTATTACTGTCATCCTTCTCAGTTCTGCCCTCTGAACCTGATTATCCCTGGGCACAAAATGTATCATCTGTGTATTGAGCCTTTTTGCAAGCTCTGAAATCAGTTCATACTCGCGGTCAGTCTTTCTTGAATTGCAAATCAATCCGCCAAGCCTTACCCCGCCGCTCTGGGCATATTTAAGGATACCCCTCGCTATATTATTTGCTGCATACATTGCCATCATCTCGCCTGAAGTCACTATATAAATCTCCTTAGCCTTGCCCTCCCTTATTGGCATAGCAAAACCTCCACAGACAACATCGCCGAGAACATCATAAAATACAAAATCAAGGTCATCTGAATATGCGCCATTTTCTTCAAGAAAGTTAATTGCAGTAATAACGCCTCGGCCTGCACATCCAACCCCTGGCTCTGGACCACCTGATTCAGCACATTTGATACCTTTAAATCCGGTCAGTAGGACCTCATCTAATTCAAGATCCTCAACTGTGCCTTTTTCCCTTGCCATATCCATAACAGTTGCCTGAGCCTTTTTATGAAGTATAAGTCTTGTTGCATCTGCCTTTGGGTCGCATCCTACTATCATGCATTTGTATCCTGCCTCTGAAAGTCCTGCTACTATATTCTGAGTTGTTGTTGATTTGCCAATGCCACCCTTTCCATAAATTGCTATCTGTCTCATTTATATCCTCCTTTTAAAATTTTTTATTAACACAGAATTGCAAAGCCTATGCCAAACATTGAACTTATTAATATTTAAGGATTTTTAATTTTTTAAAAAACTCCATTAAAAACAATATTGTAATATATAGAACATTTTTGTTATATTAAGTCCCATGGATAATCTTTTGGAAAGAAAAAATGCCGAGCTAACAGCACTTCTTGAGGTCAGCAAGACTCTCAGTTCTTCCTTTGACCTTGAGAAAAACCTTACCCATTCTATGAAGATATTGTCAGATTATCTTGAGATGAGAAGGGGCACTGTAACCTTGCTTGACCATGATACTGAAGAGTTAAAGATTGTAGCTGCTTATGGTCTCACAAAAGATCAGATTGCAAGAGGTAAATACAAAATAGGAGAAGGTATTGTTGGCAGGGTTGTTATGACAGGTAGTCCTATGGTTATACCAAATATTGGTGAAGAACCCCTATTTCTTAATAGAACCCGTTCAAGGATTGATAAAAGCAATATTTCATTTTTATGCGTTCCAATAAAACTTAAGGGTGACATATTAGGAGTAATCTCTGTAGATAGGATATTTGGAACAAATGTATCCTTTGAAGAGGACTTAAGGGTATTGAATATAGTAGCTACATTGATCGCGCAGAGTGTTAAACTCTATAACATCTATAATGAAGAGAGACAAGAAAAAGAAAAACTCAATATGGAATTAAAAGGGAAATTCGGTTTTCATAATATAATAGGCGTCTCTGATAAAATGCAAGAGGTTTTTAAGATAATATATAAGGTATCAAAAGGAAAGGCAACTGTTCTGATTAGGGGCGAAAGTGGTACAGGAAAGGAGTTAATAGCAAGGGCTCTTCACTATGAGTCTCCAAGAGCAAAGGGACCATTTGTAGCTATTAACTGCGCTGCACTCCCAGAAAATCTCCTTGAGGCAGAATTGTTTGGTTATGAAAAAGGTGCATTTACAGGCGCAGTAACATCTAAAAAAGGGAAATTTGAACTTGCCGATAAGGGGACTATTTTCCTTGACGAGATAGGAGATATATCACCTCATATGCAGGCAAAACTCCTTAGAGTACTTCAGGAACATTCATTTGAAAGACTCGGAAGTACAAAGACAATACATGTTGATGTAAGAATAGTTGCTGCAACTAACAGGGATATCGAAAAAATGGTGAAAGAAGGCTCTTTTAGGGAGGACCTCTATTGGAGGCTTAACGTCGTGCCTATATTCCTGCCAGCCTTAAAAGAAAGAAAAGAGGATATTCCTATTCTTATTGAGTATTTTCTCCAGAGATTTAATAGGGAATATAAAAAAAATGTATTCCTTACAAGGGATGCTTTTAAACGACTTCTTGAATACGATTACCCTGGAAATGTGCGTGAATTAGAAAATACAATTGAGAGATTGGTTGTTTTATCAGAAGGCGATAAGGTTTTTGAAAACGATCTACCTTCATATATAAGAATAAAGACAACAGAGATTAGACAGTCTGAAGCCCTTACAAAGGATATAGAGGAGATGGAAAAAAATAGGATTATAGATGCCTTGAAAAAAAGCGGCTTTGTTCATGCTAAAGCAGCAAGGCTCCTCGGAATTACACCGAGACAGATTGGTTATAAGATAAAAAAATATAATATAAAAAATATAATAAATGAACCTAATAATTGACAAGCCAAACTTTATATTGTATAACTTAATTAGATTAAAATATATACTACAAGGAGGGTATTATGCCGTACTATGTAATCCTAAGCAAATTGACAGATGAAGGTAGAAAGACAATCAAACAAAAACCTGAAAGGATATTTGAGGTAAACAAGGAATTGGAAGCAATGGGTGTAAAGGTATTAGAACAATACGCCCTTTTAGGCCCTTATGACTTCGCTAATATAGTTGAGGCACCTGATAATGAGACAGTAATGAAAATGTCTGTAGAGCTTGGTGCAAGGGGTTCTGTAGAACTTTTGACGATGCCAGCAATCAAGGCAGAGGGATTTGTAAGTAAATTAAAATAATATCTTCTTTCTAATAGGGGGCGCACATATTACGGCGCCCCTTTATATTTAAATAAATATTAAATCAAGTCTATCTTAATCTTGTATTCTCCATTGTTTCTTGAAGAATAGAAATATAAAGGAGAATACACCCTCGCTTGTAAAAGAAACGGCAAAGATAACATTTTACAATTCCATCTCAATTAAATATAAAGATGGGTAAACTTATTATAAAAATAAATAAGTTCGCTTCCCCATATTTTCATACTCCCATAGGGCAGGTAATTTTATTAGGATAAAATTTTTCCTCTCTGTTTATTGCCATGTCTTTTCTTTAATTCTTGTTTTATGATAGGTTATATACATTATTATTATTATAATTTCCAGGAGGATGCATTGTGAAAAAAATTGTTTTAGCTTATTCAGGCGGACTTGATACATCCATTGCCATAAAATGGTTAATAGAGAATTATAATGCAGAGGTAATAGCCTTTTGTGCAGACCTTGGACAAGGGGAAGATTTAAACGCAATAAAGGAAAAGGCTATTAAGACAGGTGCTTCAAAGGTATATATAGAGGACTTGAGAGATGAATTTATAAAAGACTACATATTTCCAATGCTTAGGGCAAATGCAGTTTATGAAGGGACCTATATGCTCGGAACATCAATAGCAAGACCACTAATTGCCAAAAAACAGATAGACATAGCAATAAAGGAGAATGCAGATGCTGTAGCTCATGGGGCTACAGGTAAAGGCAATGATCAGGTTAGATTTGAATTAACCTATTATGCACTTAAACCAGATATAAAGGTAATATCCCCTTGGAGAGAATGGTCCTTTGATTCAAGGCAGTCTCTGATTGATTATGCAGAAAAACACGGGATTCCAGTGCCTGCTACAAAGGAAAAGCCTTACAGCACTGATAGAAACATATTTCATATAAGCTATGAGGGCGGAATACTTGAAGACCCATGGGCTGAGCCTCCACAAGATATGTATACTATGATGGTTCCTCCCGAAAAGGCGCCTGATAAACCTACATATATAGAGATAGAATATCATGAAGGCAATCCAATAGGTTTAAATAGTGAAAAAATTAGTCCAGTTGAGTTATTTGAAAAACTTAATACCATTACAGGTCAAAATGGAATTGGTAGGATAGACATTGTGGAGAATAGATATGTAGGCATAAAATCAAGGGGGGTATATGAGACACCTGCAGGGACCGCACTACATATTGCACATAGGGCCCTTGAATCAATAACCCTCGATAGAGAGGTTCTGCATCTAAGGGATTCCCTTATTCCAAAATATTCAGAGCTTATATATTATGGTTATTGGTTTTCTCCTGAAAGATATATGCTCCAGACAGCTATAGATTCAATTCAAAAGAATGTTAGCGGCACTGTGAGATTGAAACTTTATAAGGGAAACTGCTCTGTGGTCGGTAGAAAATCCCCTCACTCACTCTACCACCCAGAGCTTGCTACTTTTGAAGCAGAAAAAATATACAATCAAAAAGATGCTGAGGGTTTTATTAAACTCAATGCATTAAGACTAAGAGTAAAAAAATTATTAGGTCACTGAATCATTACTTATTTACTACAATGATCCAAGATGATGATTTAAAATATTGGTTAGCCCTCTCTTTTGTAAAAGATATAGGACCGGTAACAATAAAGAAGCTTCTTTCTGCTTTCAAATCACCTAAAAGGATTTTTGAGGTTGGATTTAATGAACTTAAGGATATTGAGGAGATAAGCGAGGCAAGGGCAAAAAAGATATCTGAATTTAATTCTTGGAAAAGGGTTGAAAAAGAGCTTGATCTGATAAAAAGACACAAAGTTAAGATTATTAAATATACAGATAAGGATTATCCTGAATCCTTGAGAAATATTAATGATTCACCTGTAATGCTATATTTAAAAGGAGACTTCAAAGAGCAAGATAGATGTGCAATTGCTATGGTTGGATCAAGAAATATGTCAGAATATGGAGCTAAAATTGCCGAGAAATTATCACATGAGTTAGCCTCTTGTGGCATAACAATCGTTAGTGGAATGGCTCGTGGAATAGATACTGTTTCACATCGCGGTGCTTTAAAATCTGGTGGCAGAAGCATAGCTATATTAGGCTGTGGTCTTGACAGATCCTACCCTCCTGAAAACATAAAGCTATTTGAGGCTATATCAGTATCAGGTTGTATAATTAGTGAATTCCCAATGGGAACACCTCCATACAAGGAAAACTTTCCAAAAAGAAACAGGCTGATAAGCGGTATTTCATTAGGTGTAATTGTAGTAGAGGCTACAATTAACAGTGGTTCCTTAATAACAGCTTACCATGCCCTTGAGCAAGGAAAGGAGGTTTTTGCTGTACCAGGCAGCATCTTTTCAAAAACATCAGAAGGCACAAATGAACTAATAAAGAAAGGGGCAAAACTTGTACAAAAGGCAGAAGATATCCTCGAAGAATTGCCCTTTTCATTAAAGGGATATTTAAGGACATTTAATAAAAAATCAATTGCAGATTTAGACAAACTTGAAATAAATGATGAAGAAAAGGCATTATGTAATATTTTAGAAAATGAACCACTTCACATTGATGTTATTGCAAGAAAAGCCAAGATACAACATGCAAAGCTATTACATTTACTGCTAAATCTGGAAATTAAAGGTGTTGTAAAACAGAGTGAAGGGAATAGATATAGTTTATGTTAATAGCAAACTAATGAGAGGGGGATCTAAATGATTGACGTAACAGGATATGCTGATGATTCAGAGATTGACAATTTAAAATTATACCTGACATATTTACTTATTAAAGAGACAGGACTTGATATAGAATACATATACGCCTTAATCTTTGGCAGCGGTCGCAAAATAGTTTGGAACTAACCTCATTATCTCTGTTAGTAAAACTATAGTCATATCTACATTTGGATATCAATCAAAGGCTTGTGACCATATTCATTGCTCAAAAGGAGGAGTAAAAATTGAAATCCCTGGTAATTGTAGAATCGCCTGCAAAGGCAAAGACAATACATAAGATACTCGGAAAAGATTTTACTGTAAAGGCATCAATAGGCCATATAAAAGATCTGCCCAAAAATAATTTAGGAGTGGATATTGAAAACAATTTTACACCTCAATATATAATTATTCCTGGTAAGGAAAAGATAATAAAAGAGCTTAAAAGCGAGGCAAAAAAGGTTGAAAATATTTACCTCGCAACAGACCCTGACAGAGAAGGAGAGGCTATTGCATATCATATAGCTGAAGAGATAAAAAAAAATAAAGGGCAGAAGGCGGAAGAAAAAAAACAAAAGATTTATCGTATAACATTTCATGAGATTACTGAAAGGGCTGTAAAAGAAGCCATAAAGGAACCTAAACAAATAGACATTAACAAAGTAGAGGCTCAACAGGCAAGAAGAATACTTGATAGATTAGTAGGCTATAATCTGAGTCCATTTCTTTGGAAAAAAATCAGAAGGGGATTAAGTGCTGGAAGGGTTCAGTCTGTTGCAGTAAAACTTATTGTTGACAGAGAAAGAGAGATTGAATCTTTTAAAAAAGAAGAGTATTGGGGTATAGAGGCTATTCTTCAACCAAAGCATACAACTGATACTGCAACCACTCCTCCCCAATTTACATCGAGACTTTATAAATATAAAGACTCATTAATAATCTCACGGGATCCAAAAGAAGGCAACAGATTTCTTATTACCAATGCTGAAACAGCTTATCAAATTGTCAATGAAATCAAAGACAAGGACTTTTTTCTATTTAAAATAGATAAAAAACTCCAAAAAAAATCTCCCCATCCACCTTTTATAACAAGCACCCTTCAGCAAGAGGCAGCAAGAAGACTCCAGTTCAGTGCAAAAAAGACAATGACTATAGCACAGCAATTGTATGAAGGAGTAGAGTTAGGTGAAGAGGGTTCAATCGGGCTTATTACATATATGAGGACTGATTCTTTCAGGATTTCACCTGAGGCACAGCAGTGGGCAAGAAAACTTATTGAAAACAGATTTGGAAAGGACTTTCTTCCAGAAAAACCTCCAAATTATAAAACCAAAAAGTCAGCCCAGGAGGCTCACGAGGCTATAAGACCTACATATCCTGACAAGACACCTGAAAAGGTGAAGGCATTTTTAACCCGAGACCAGTACAATCTTTACACCTTGATATGGAATAGATTTATTGCAAGCCAAATGGCCCCTGCTCAACTTGAACAGACAACCTATATCATAAAATTAATGGATTCAGGGGTTATAATTAATGACTCTGAATTCAGGGCTTCAGGGACTGTTATAAGATTCCCAGGATTCATGGCTTTATATACTGAAGGAAGAGATGAGATAACCGAAGAAGAAGGCTCAGTGCTACCGCCTTTAAAAGAAGGAGACAGGCTCAAACAAATAGAGATTAAGCCTGTACAGCATTTTACCCAGCCCCTGCCAAGATATACAGAGGCAACATTGGTAAAGGCACTTGAGGAAAAGGGAATTGGAAGACCAAGCACTTACGCTACAATACTCTCTACAATACAGGAAAGGAAATATGTAGAAAAAAATGAAAACAAGAAATTTATCCCTACAGAGTTAGGAAGGATTGTTACTGACCTGCTTGTGGATAAATTCCCTGAACTCATTGATATAAGATTCACTGCAAAAATGGAAGACGAACTTGACAAGATTGAAAGCGCCAAAATGAAATGGGTAAAGGTAATAAAAGACTTCTATAACCCTTTTATTAAGGATTTAACAGAGGCTTTAAAAGACATTGGAAAAATAAAGCCCGAGGATATACCAACAGGACATGTGTGTGAAAAATGCAGCATGCCAATGGTTATTAAATGGGGACGACATGGGAGATTTCTTTCGTGTTCAGGATATCCTAAATGTAAAAATGCAAAACCTCTGGAAAGTGAATCAGAATCTTCAAAGCCTGTACAGAACTTAACAGATGAAAAATGTGAAAAGTGCGGTTCTCCAATGTTAATAAAGGTTGGCAGATTCGGAAAATTTTTAGCATGTTCAAAATATCCTGAATGCAAAACCACAAAACCATTTTCAACAGGGATAAAATGCCCTCTTGATAAAGGAGATATTATTGAGAGAAGGTCTAAACGTGGCAGGGTATTTTGGAGCTGTAGCAATTATCCTAATTGTAAATTTGCCTCATGGTTTAAACCTATTCAAAAGCCTTGCCCCCAATGCAATGCAACCTTTCTCATTGAAAAAAGAAATAAAACTGGCCTCATCATGCTTCACTGTCTGAATAAAGAGTGTGGTTATGAAGAGGAGGTAAAAAAAGAAGAGACTGCCTTAACTGAATCAGATAAATGAAACGTCCTTTTATAATTGGCATAGGAGCTTCACAAAGTAAAGTTGGAAAGACAACTATAGCATCTTCAATTCTTGAATATTTTAAAAGAAACAATCTTTCTAAATCTAATTATTTTCTAAATTTTAAGAGACTAGGGGCTATAAAATATACAAAAACTGAAATCTATATATCTATTATTGATGATAAATACGTCTTAAGAAAGAAAGATAAGGACACAAGAAGGCTTTTAGATGCAGGCGCAGAAAATGTACTATGGGTACAGTCACCGAAAAATGAACTTATAGAGATAATGCCACTTGCTATTAGCAGACTCTCACATTTAGATTGCGTTGTTATTGAAGGTAATTCAGCAATTGAGTTTTCATATCCAGATATTGTAGTATTTATTAATGTAGGAAATATGAAGCCATCAGCAAGATCTGTTATGAAAATCGCCGATATCATTATAGATTCAAAGGATATTCCCCAAGAAGAACTCATGAAGCTAATAGAGGCAGCAGTCAGAAGAAATAAAATAAAAAAAATTCTAAAAGAAAAGACAATAGATGGAAAGATCACCTGTAGCAGCGCAAAAAAAATCGCTGAGGAACTTAAAATCTCCTATAAAGAAATAGGAACCCTGGCAAATGATCTTAAGATAAAGATAACTGAATGTGAACTTGGCTGTTTTTAAATAAGGAATATGGATGAAACATGGGTACAATACTTTTTGAATTAGCCCTTACCTTTTATTTTACAGCAACTATAATTAGCATATTTGAGATCTTCAAAAAAGGCAATGGGTCATCAAAACTGCTTCTCATTCTTACAGGGATAGGATTTATTATACATACATCAAGTATTATCTTCAGATATATAGAAGCAGGACATATACCTATAGTTGGAATGCATCAGGCATCCTCTTTCTTTGCATGGTGCATAGTTATTATATTCTTTTTTCTTGAATATAGATATAGGATACACATACTCGGCTCTTTTATTCTCCCTATAGTCTTTTTATTAATGCTTTCATCTTCTGTCTTTCCGAGGGAAATTAGTCCATTGAGTCCTGTGCTTAAAAGTTATTGGTTTGGGATCCATATATCCTTGGCATTTCTTGGAAATGCTGCATTTGCAGTGGCCTTTGGGACAGGTGTAATGTATCTCCTTCAGGAGCATTATGTAAAATCCAAACATCTAAGTGGACTTTTTCACAAGCTCCCAAGCCTTCAGGTCCTTGACGAGATAAATTATAAATTGATTACTATAGGATTTCCTCTACTTACCCTTGCTATAATTACAGGGGCCTTATGGGCTGAAAGTGCATGGGGAAGCTACTGGAGATGGGATCCCAAAGAGGCATGGTCACTTATAACATGGTTTATCTATGCCCTTATCCTGCATGTAAGATTAATTGCTGGATGGAAAGGCAGAAAAGCCGCCATCTTATCCATAATTGGTTTTTCCTCTGTAATATTTACTTTCTTTGGAGTTAACTTACTCTTAAAGAGTTTACATAAATTCTAATGGACATTCTTATATTAGGCTTAAACCATAAAACAGCTAATGTGGAAATAAGGGAAAGGCTTGCCTTCAACGGTCCAAAGCTTGAAGAAGGCTTATTTGGACTAAAAAAGATTTTACATGTAAAAGAGGTTGCTTTGCTTTCAACTTGTAACAGGGTGGAGATATATACATGTGTAAACAATGTTGCATCTGCTTCGGAGAATATAAAGGATTTCCTCTCCTCTTTTCATCAAATAGAAAGAAGGTCCTTTGAAAAATCACTTTACCAGTATGTTGAATCAGAGGGGGTCAGACATGTATTTAGAGTTGCTGCAAGTCTTGATTCAATGGTAGTTGGTGAGCCTCAGATACTTGGGCAGTTGAAAGATGCCTTTGATTTTGCTCTCAGTAAAAAAACAACAGGAATTATTCTTAACAGGCTTTTCAAAAAATCCATATCTGTCGGCAAAAGGGTTAGAACTGAGACAAGAATTGCAGAAAATGCGGTCTCAATCAGCTTTGCAGCAGTAGAGCTTGCAAAAAAGATATTTACTGATCTTTCTGGTAAGTCATTCATGCTCCTTGGCGCAGGAGAGATGGCTGAGCTTGCAGCCCGTCATCTTGTCAACAATGGGGTTAAGGATGTAATGGTTGTCAATAGGACATATGAACGTGGCTGTGAATTAGCAAATGAATTTAATGGCAGGGCAGTAAGATTTGAAAACTTTATTAATGAACTTTTACACACTGACATAATCATCTGTTCAACAGGAGCGCCAACATATATTCTTCATAAGGAACAGATGCAAAGGGTTATGAAGGAAAGAAGAAACAGGTCGGTCTTCATTATTGATATATCTGTTCCAAGAAATATAGACCCTGAGATAAACAAGATTGATAATGTATATCTTTATGATGTTGACGACCTGCAAGAAGTAGTAGACACTAATATTCTGGAAAGAAAAAAAGAAGCTGAAAAGGCAGAAAAGATAATAGATGAAGAGGTTGAAAAATTTGTTAGATGGAAGTCTTCCCTTGATTCTGTACCAATAATTATAGCCTTAAGACAAAAAGCTGATGCTATTAAAAGAGAAGAATTTAATAAATTCAGAAACAAATTTCCTGACCTTGATGAATCAAAAATAAAGGCTATAGATTATATGGCAACAGCTATAGTTAATAAGCTAATACACCCTCCAACTGTTGCTATTAAGGAAGATAGAGAGGATCGCGATGAATTAATTGCAACAATTAAAAAATTATATGGTATTGGAGATGATGAGGCGGAAGAAACATAACCTGTTAAAAGTCTGGAAACATTTTTAAAGTCAGGATTTTTCCATCCTTTGCATTAGCTTCAGCTGATAATATACCACCTTCTATATAACTAATCTTAAAGTTTTTAAACCCCTTTTCTACAAGTTTTTTTGCATTGGCTGGACATCCACTTTCGCAACCAGCAATGCCCTTAACCATTCTGGGGATAAGACCCTGTATATCTAAGTCATCAATATTTGTACAATTTTCCATAGCAAATCCATTAATTTTTTCAATAATTTCATCAACATTTAATTGAAATGGATTTTTAATAGGTATTGAAATTGAACTCTTATCTATCCTTACATCAAGCTCCATAAATTACCTCATAATAAATTGGTTTCAGATTTTTTTAATGTTTTCTCTATTTTCCAAGTAAATCTTCTAATCTATCTGCAACAGCATCTATAAACTCTTCTGTTAAGGCATATCTTTCTGGAGAAGGCCTTGCTATAAGCATCAAATCTTTTGTCATAATTCCATCTTCTACTGTTTTTATAACTGCCTCTTCTAATATTTTAGCAAATCTCACAACCTCAGGTGTATTATCAAGTTCACCTCTTTTTGCAATCGCACCACTCCAAGCAAATATTGAAGCTATGGAATTTGTAGATGTGGGATTACCTTTAAGATACTCATAGTAATGTCTTACAACTGTACCATGAGCTGCCTCATATTCAAATTTTCCATCTGGGGAAACAAGTACAGATGTCATAAGTCCGAGGCTTCCGAATCCCGCAGCGACCATATCGGACATCACATCTCCATCATAATTCATACATGCCCATAGCATTCCTCCTTCTGATTTTATTATCTGGGCAACTGCATCATCTATAAGCATGTAACGAAAAACTATACCTGCATCTTCAAACTTACTCCGATGATTTTCCACCTCCTCTGAAAAAATATCTCTGAAAAAACCATGATACTGCTTTGAAATAGTGTCCTTTGCGCCGAACCATAGATCAACCTTTTCATTTATAGCGTAATTAATGCATGACTTTGCAAAACTCCTGATCGATTTTTCTATATTATGAATTCCCATAATTACACCTTTATCATTAAAGTCATGAATCTTTAATATAGTCCTTGTGCTCCCATCAAAAGGGGTAAAGACAATCTCAGCTGATCCGGGTCTATCAATCACAAGTTCTGAACACTTATATATATCTCCATAAGCATGTCGTCCGATAATTATAGGTTTTTTCCAATTTGAAACAGCTGGAGGAATATTTTTTATAATTATAGGTTTTCTAAAAACCGTTCCATCAAGAATTGAACGAATTGTGGCATTAGGGCTCTTCCATTGTTGTTTCAGTTTGTATTCCTTAACCCTTGCTGCATTAGGTGTTATTGTGGCACACTTTACTGCGATGTTAAATTCCTTTATTGCATTAGCTGCATCTATTGTAACTTTATCCTCTGTCTCATCCCTGTGTTTAATTCCAAGGTCAAAATACTTAAGTTCTATATCAAGAAAAGGAAATATCAATTTATCCTTTATAATATGCCAGATTACCCTGGCCATTTCATCACCGTCTATTTCTACTATAGGATTTATCACCTTTATTTTGCTTGACACTTTCCCTCCTTAAAAATATAATTTATGTAAAAAGTATACTATAACAAATCTTTTAATTTTAACATTTATCTGTTCTTTTATCTAAATATTATCATTTCCATAATCCGTAAAGAAACATTTGCATAAGAAAAGCTGATAGGACTGAAAAAACCCTTAGACAAAACAACGGATTAGGGTCTGATATATTTTGTATAATAAAAATGCCTAATGCTTTTTAGATTATTAGATTAAAGGAATAACATTATGGCTAAGAAAAAAGATATTCATTATCTTTGTATAGGTGAACATGGTAATCCTCATAAGATACTTGGGATTCATGTAGAAAACAATAAAACTTACATCAGGGCATTTCTTCCTGATGATAAGAAAGCATGGGTTGTGATTGAAGAAGGTGATGATAAAGATAAAATATTTGAAATGGAAAAAATCCATCAAAATGGTTTTTTTGAAATATCATTTGAAAAATCAAAAAAAATTTTCAGGTATAGAATCAAGGTTTTATCATATCAGGATGAATATAAAGAGTTTTATGATCCATACGCATTTCAAAAATCAATATTAACAGATTATGACCTGCACTTAATAGGAGAAGGTAAACATTATAAAAATTATGAAAAACTCGGTTCCCACGTAATCGAGGTAGACGGCATAAAAGGTATTCATTTTTGCGTATGGGCCCCTAATGCTAAAAGAGTCAGTGTAATAGGGGATTTTAATAATTGGAATGGAATTAGGCATCCTATGAGAATGCTCGGGAGTTCTGGTATATGGGAAATCTTTATTCCAGGTCTTGAAGAAGGGACTTTGTATAAGTTTGAGATATTATCTAAATATAATAATTACAAAGAACAAAAATCTGATCCCTTTGCATTCCTTTTTGAGGTCAGACCCAAAAGCGCTTCAATTGTCTATAACATCGAAAATAAGCATCAATGGCATGATGCTGAATGGATGAATAATAGAAAAAATAAAAATTGGTTCAATTCTCCTATTTCAATCTACGAAGTCCATCTCGGTTCATGGATGCGAAATAATGAGCAGGGAAAAAGATTTCTTACTTACAGAGAACTTGCTGATAAATTAATTCCTTATGTGAAAGATCAAGGTTTCACACATATTGAACTTCTGCCTATTACTGAGCATCCTTTAGATGCATCATGGGGTTATCAGCCAATAGGCTATTATGCTCCTACGAGCAGGTACGGAAAGCCTGAGGATTTTATGTATTTTGTTGACAAATGCCACCAGAATGAAATAGCTGTAATATTAGACTGGGTTCCAGCCCACTTTCCAAAAGATGCTCACGGCCTCAGATTCTTTGATGGAACATGTCTTTATGAACATGAAGATCCAAGAAAAGGCGAATATAAAGAATGGGGAACATTAGCTTTTAATTTTGGAAGAAATGAGGTAGCGAATTATTTAATTTCAAATGCACTCTTTTGGCTTGATAAATATCATATTGATGGATTAAGGGTTGATGCTGTTGCATCTATGTTATATCTTGATTATGGGAGACAACCAGGTGAATGGATCCCTAACATCTATGGTGGTAATGAAAATCTTGAAGCAATTAACTTTATAAGAAGACTCAATGAAGTTGTTCATAAATACCATTCTGGTATTCTTACTATAGCTGAAGAATCAACTGCCTGGCCTTCTGTTACAAAACCAACATATCTTGGAGGTCTTGGTTTTAGCATGAAATGGAACATGGGATGGATGCATGATACTTTGTTGTATTTTTCTAAAGACCCAATCTTTAGAAAGTATCATACAAACAATCTAACTTTTAGTCTTTTCTATGCCTTTTCAGAGAATTTCATCTTGCCTTTATCGCACGATGAAGTAGTACATATGAAAAAATCCCTGCTCGATAAGATGCCAGGTGATATGTGGCAGAAGTTTGCTAATTTAAGGGCCCTTTATGGTTATATGTATGGTCATCCTGGCAAAAAGCTCCTCTTTATGGGTTCAGAATTTGGTCAATGGAGCGAGTGGAATTTTGACGATGAACTTCAATGGTATTTATTACAACAGGAACCTCACCAGAAATTACAGCATTTCATTAGGGATTTAAATTATTTATATAAAAGTGAGCCTTCACTATTTGAACTTGATTATGACCCATCAGGATTTGAATGGATTGATTTTAGTGATACAGAAAAAAGCATTGTATCATTTATAAGAAAGGCAAAAAATCCTAATGACTTTTTAGTTTTCGTATTTAATCTTACCCCTGTTCCGAGATATAAATATAGAATTGGTGTTCCAAAAAAATGTTTTTATCGGGAATTGCTAAATAGTGACTCCCATATTTATTGGGGCAGTAACATAGGTAATTATGGTGGAGTAAATGCTGAAAATATTCCATGGCATGGCAGATCATTTTCTATAAACTTAACCCTACCTCCCCTTTCGGTTTTAATACTGAAACCTATAGAATAAAACTACAGCTTTATATACTTCTATTATCAAATATCTACATCGGATTTGATTTTATTTGTCTAATTATGACAATATATATATTGATCTAAAAAACAATACAGTGGAGGTTTAAAATGCCAATTTATGAATATGAATGCAAAAAATGCGGTGAGGTATTCTCTATCTTCAAAAGCACCGCTATATATGAAAAGGATACTAAATGTCCAAAATGTGCTTCAGGCAATGTAAAAAAGTTGGTATCTGCTTTTAGCTGTTGCCCATCAGGTGGTTCTTCTTTTGGATCTACTGGATTTAATCCCTATCGTAGTTTTGGCGGAGGTTGAGGACCAGCCTGTTAAACAGTTGTTTAACCTAATATAAAAAAGGGATGAAATCTTCATCCCTTTTTTATTTTTTACATGATAAAGTATTGATCTTATGGGCAAGACATCCAGCACCGAAACCATTATCAATATTAACCACTGCTAAGCCTGGAACACATGAGTTAAGCATAGCAAAAAGAGGGGTTATACCATTGAGATTTGTCCCATAGCCCACTGAAGTTGGTACAGCAATAACAGGTTTGTCAGTAAGCCCTCCAACTACTGAAGGCAATGCACCCTCCATTCCAGCTACCACAACAATTACCCTTGCCTTTTTTATTAAATCCAGATTGCTAAACAACCTATGAATTCCAGCAACTCCTATATCATAAACACTCTCTGTCTTGCTTCCGAGAAAAGATAATGTTACCTCTACCTCTTCCGCAACCGGAATATCTGATGTACCAGCAGAAATTACAGCAACTAATCCCTTTTTATTTTTAGACTCTCCATATGATATAGTTTTAGATAGTGGATAAAATTTTGATCCCTTTATACTTAAAGACCGGTATATATCCTCAGATGCCTTCGTTATAAGAAATCTTCTGCTTTTTTCATACATTGCCCTTGCAATCTTTACAACATCATCAATCCTCTTATCTTTGGCAAAGATTACCTCCGGGACATTATTTCTGATACCTCTATGATGGTCTACCTTTGCAAATGAGAGGTCTTCGTATGGAAGATATTTTAAGGAATTAATAGCCTCATCTACAGATATTCTGCCTTTATTTAAATTGGTTAAAAGTTTTTTTAGTATTTCAATATCCATAAAACTCTGCCTTGAGAGAACGGGCCATCAGATCTCTAACAACATCTTTTATAGGTTTAGCTTCATATAATGTTAAATATACCTGTTCTGTAATTGGCATTTCTATGCTGTATTTGTGTGAAAGCATATAGGCAGACTTGGCAGTAGCTATACCCTCAGCAATTGATTTAGTTTTTGTTATCTCAGATAATTTCTCCCCCTTTCCAAGCCTATATCCAATGGTATAGTTTCTTGAAAGGGGTGATGTACATGTCAGCACAAGATCTCCAAGCCCACTTAGTCCCATAAAGGTTATTTCCCGTGCATTCATTGCAGTACCGAGCCGTGTTATTTCAGATAGCCCCCTAGTTATAAGAGATGCCCGCGCATTATAGCCAAGACCTAAACCATCACAAATTCCAGCACTGATTGCAATAACGTTTTTTAATGCACCACCGAGTTCTACACCTATTACATCATCATGGGTATAAACCCTGAAATAGTCTGTATTGAACATCTCCTGAAGGAGAAGTGCGTTTTTTCTATCATTTGAAGCAAGCGTGACAGCAGTTGGAAGTTTCAAAATAACCTCTTTTGCAAAGCTCGGACCTGACAGAACAGATACAGACTTATTTAAGATTTCTGCTAATATCATTGAAGGTGTTAACAAGGTATCAACTTCTATACCCTTTGAAGCGCTCACAATTATAGAATCTTCTTTTATTACGGATTTTATTTGACTAAAGACAGACCTAATAAATTGTGTAGGGACAACATTAATTATACATCTAGCATTTGCAACGGCCTCTATGATATCATTAGTAGCCCTTAGTGTATCTGGCAAAGGAATGTTTGGAAGATATATATTGTTTAATCTTTCATTATTAATCTGATCAGCCAATTCCGGCTCATAGGTCCATAATGTAACATCATATCCCTTTTCAGAAAGAAGGGAGGCTATAGTAGTTCCCCAACTGCCTGCACCTATTACAGATATATAATTATTAGGATAAATCATGGCATAAACTATAACAAAATTTTTTTAAATTAGCAAATTTTGGACAAATTCTATTTCCTCCTCTTTTGTTTGAAGTCTTTTCATTAGTTTTTCATTAAGTATCTTATTAAAAATCTCAGAGTATAATGGCCCTGGCTCAATTCCGAGGGCCTTTAAATCCTCACCCTTTAAAATAGGTCTAATATTTTTTAGTTCTAATAGATACTTTGATATTGACTTTTTTTTCTCATTATCATCTGTTAAAGCCATACTAAAAAGGATTGTCTCAATATTATAATTCTTTAATAAATGATATATCTTAACAGGATCATCTGGTTTAATATTTTTTAATAACTCTTGAGAATCATGCAGCCCTTTTATAATTTTTTCCCTTAAATTTAATGGGACATTAAGCCTATTAAGGGCAGATTTTCTATCTTCATCCTTTATGTTACAAAGGAACGCCATCATATAAAGCTGTGCCTTATCATATTTATCTTTTAGAAAAAGCAGGTCATACCATGAAATAGAATCATGCACTGATTGCATTAAAGACTCAAGTATATTTGAAAATATAAGTTTTGGATGTATGACTTTTAAAAGACCATAATCGCTGAGTCTTTTTATTGTCTTTATTGGATTTGTTTCATTGAAAATCAGATATAGTTCATCATAAATCCTTGAACCAGAAAGTTTATCAAATATGTTCATTCTTATTGCAACTTTTATAAGATTTTCTGTATGTTTTGTAATTCTAAATCCAAATCTTTCAGCAAATCTTACCGCCCTAAACGCCCTTGTTGGGTCCTCAACAAAGCTTAGATTATGAAGCACCCTTATAATCTTATCTTTCAGGTCCCTTTGCCCTCCAAAAAAATCAAGCAATAAACCAAAATCCTTTTTATTTAATTTTACTGCAAGGGTATTAATTGTAAAATCTCTCCTATAAAGATCCTTTTTTATAGATGACATCTCTACCTTTGGAAGCGCAGCAGGTGATTCATAATATTCTGTCCTCGCTGTTGCAATATCAAGCTTGAAATCATTCTTTGTAATAATTGCTGTACCGAACCTCTCATGAACCGTTACCTTTCCGCCTATACGAGATGCGAGTTTTTTTGCAAAAGAAACACCATCTCCTTCAATCACTAAATCTATATCAAGATTTTCCTCTGATCTTAATATATCCCTTACGCATCCTCCTACTAGATAGGCTCCAAAATGCAATTCATCAGCAACCTCCCCGGATATAATAAGAAATTCATATAAATGCTCAGGGAGTTTTTCCTTTAACATCTTTGATATATTTCTTCCAAACCCAAGAAATGCCTCAGGAGCAGATTCTTTTGATGATATCCTGCTTTTTTTTAAAAACTCCTCATATAATGCCCTCAATATATCAGTTCTTGTTATAGCGCCTATGAGAATGCCTCCTTCAAGAACAGGGACAAATCTCTGATTTTGCTCTATCATTAACCTTTCCACATCAGCAACAGGGACATCTTTTGTTACTGTAATAGCATCTGTTGAAGCAAAATCAATACATTTACTCTTCCCAAAACCATGAAAAATAGCCTTTTCAACAACCTCCCTTGTTAAAATCCCTAAATATCTATTCTTCTTTACAACAGGAAGGACATTTACTCCGTAACGGGTCATCATATCTTCTGCCTCCTTAACAGTATTCTTATGCTGAATAACAATAACAGGTGCTGTCATTACATCCTTTGCAGATTTTAATGGTTTTATATGTCTGTTTAGTGACTCAATAAGCCTCTCCTCAATTATCTCTAATGAAGCCTCTTTAATAGTTGCTGCTGCAGCAGTGGCATGACCTCCTCCCCCAAATTCAGATAATACCTGAGAGATATCAAGTTCTGAAGCCCTGCTCCTTCCGATTATCAATATCTTATCAGACATGTTAATAATAAGAATAACCGCTTCTATGTCTTCCATATCCATTATCTTTTGGGCAAGGTGGGCTACATCACCAAAATCTTCCATAGTTCCCTTTCCTATCTTTATCCTTATGCCATTGATTACAACCTCTTTAAGGGATTGTATAAGTTCATTTAAAAGTGTAAATTCCTCTCTGCTTAATTCAGTCTTTAAAAAACTTGAAACAAGATTCAGATTTGCTCCTTTTGTTAATAAAAAAGATACAGCCATTAAATCTCTTGGTGTAGTAGAGGTATAAAGCAGAGAACCTGTCTCTTCATATATTCCAAGACAAAGTATAGTAGCCTCAAGTGGAGATATTGTAATCTTCTTTTTCTGAATAAGCTCTGTAAAAATAGTTGATACAGCACCTACATTTTCTATAACTTCAAGTTCACCACGAATATCATCTTTTGTGATAGGATGGTGGTCATAAATGTGGATTTTTATGCCTGGTTTTGATAGTATTTCCCTAAAAGGACCTATCCGCTCAGGATTTTTCGTATCAACAATTACCAGCCTATTAATTTTTTCAAATGAAACATTTTTAATCTTGGTGATTTCTATTGGCCTGTAAGCATCAATAAAATCCCTTACCTTTTTTTCTAATGAGCCTGGAAATACTATTATTGATTGGGGATAAAGCTTTTTTGCTGCCATTGCAGAGGCAAATGCATCAAAATCAGCATTTATATGGGATGTTATGACTTCCATAAGATTTAAAATTTAGTAAATAGCTGTCTAAAGTTTCTGTAAGGCATCAGTAAAGGGAATTAATTTAGAGTACTCATATAAAACTGACATAGCTCTATTTTCTGTTGGTATCCCGCGCTCTACAAGGGCAGATATAGGATTTAATCCACCAACAACTACCATGCCTATCCTATCAATTCCAACAGGCGCTTCCAGTACAGACTTGTTGGGATCTCCTATAACTAATATTCCCCCTATTCCTCTTTTAGATAAAATCTCCGATAACCTCTTTGCCTCATCTAAACATATAACTGGCATTTCCCTAAAACTGGCTAATATCTTTCCTGTTTTTCTTTTTACCGCACCTATTACATCTGTCATTCTACTTCTAATAAATATCTCATGGGGATCAAGAGAAGATCCTTCATAACTAATAAGGGATATGAATCTCTTTGGTTTAGCATCACAAATCTCCGCCACACCTCCAAATCGGGAAGTAAGAGGAATTCCTGCCTTTAAAAAAATTCCATTAATGGTTATACTACAGACAGTTCCAATCATACATTTTCCTTGGGGGACCTCAAATTTTCCTATTCTTTCCCCAGATCTACCTATTATTATCCTGTCACTCATAATATATGGAGAAGAAAATATAGGCTTTAGTATCTTTATTGCCTCATCTAACCTGTCTTCTGGGAACAAAGAGGTATTAAGGATAACCTGTCCCTTCATTGTTTCTATGTTTAGACTTGTTAGATAAGAAAGGGTTTCTATCCTGCTAATTACAAAACCAACCTTTTCTGATACAAAGGCGAGCTTCAGTTCCTCCCTGCCTTTGTCTGTAATTCTTCTTCCCTGTTTTGCAAAAACTTCGGTAAACCCTTGTTCATCCAATAACTTAAGGTAGTACCTAACAGCGCGCTCTGATAGGTCTATTCCATATAGCTTAAGTCTTTTTGATATTTCCCTTGATCCTATTATATCCTCTTGATTTTCTATTATTTTTAGAATAGAAAGAATTGTTTTATTCATTATTTACCTCAAGATATTGATTATACTTGAAAAAATTATCTATAATGACTTTAGTCAATATAAAATTTGTTTGTCAAGAAAAGGTCATAATCCATAAAGAAACAACAAAGCATGTGTAGCTGAGAGGCCTTTAGATGTAGCACTTGAAATAACATTATCTTGTTTTTTTTGTTATTACCATTGGTTGTAACTTGATGAATAATACATATATAATTTTTCATTAGCACATAAGCA
>CAZIMB010000019.1:0-28717 GCA_964540275.1 uncultured Nitrospirota bacterium
TAAATGAAGTAGCTGTAACTATTACAATCATTATTAGGACATTTAATGTCAGCTTTCGTTTTATTGTCATTATAAACCTCTATAATTTCCCTGTTATTACCAATCCTTTCCAATGCCCCTCCTATATTTAGAGGGGCATTAGAAGATTATTTTTATTCTTATTAATTTGTTATTTTATATATTTATGGCCCTCTGTTTTTATAAAATCTATAAGCTTCTGAACCTTTTGTGATGGCTCACCTTTTGTATATACAAAGACAGGCACCGATATCTGTGGCTGCTGAAGGGTTTTGATTGTACCGTCTAACAGGGCTATAGATGCCACACCTATGGCCTCATTATTTGTTTGAACAGCATTGATCACATCTTTACCTGTTTCAACCCAAAGCACATCTGCAGGATATTTTTCACCATCCATAATCTTTCTTGAAACAATTTCATATATTCCCTGCACAAGACGACCCTGAACAACTATCACAGGTTCATCCTTCCCTCCTACCTCTTTCCAATTGCTGATTTTTCCAGTGAATAAATCTTTTGCCTGTTCTTTAGTAAGGGAGGATACTGGATTATTCTTATTAACTATTAGAACTACCTTATCCTCACTAATAACAGAATTTTTAAAACTTGACAGATCTTTGACATCTAAATTTTCCTTTTTAATTAATCCACTAATCTCTTCAGGTGATAGAAATAGAACAGCTGCGTCTATAACCCCTTTTTCAAGATCAGTTATTGCAAACTTCGGTCCGTAAGCAATGGTCTTTACATTAATTCCTGTTGATTTAGCAAAGGCATCCTTCACAGGCTTTATAGCCTTCTCAATAGGAGGCGCCCCTCCTCCTAATGTAATTTCCTCTGCATATGCTACAAAACTGGTTGTTACAATAAAAACTACTGATAATAGAAAGCTGTAAAATTTTTTCATCTCTTCTGCTCCTTTAATTAAGATTAAATCTTTTTATTTATAACCTTGAATATAAAATTGAATTTTTTTACATATAAAATTCCCCTTTTAGAACCCAAACTCCTTAAGCAGTTCATCCACATCAGATTGTGATACCTTCTCTTCAATAATATCTGCCTTTTTCCCTTCCTCTAACTTTAATCCAAATGTTGCAATCAACTTCACAAGCTCTTCCTCTATATCCCCAACCAACTTAATAACCTTCTTTATGGTCTGCCCAGTTATATCTTGAAAGGATTGGGCAGTAAGTATCTCTGTAAGGTCATCCTCAAGATTGTTTTTAAATCTCTTTAGAAATTCCACTGATTCCTGAGGCTCTTTTATGTTTCTTATATGAGATGAAACCTCATCCATACTTAAAACATACTTTTCCACTATTGACATAGTCTTATTAGCAGCCTCTTCAGTCTTTTCTATGACAAAGTTAAGTTTGTCAATCGCACTTGGCATCTCAACAGTTGCCATCTCTTTTAGCTTTGGATCTATGGCATCCTTGAAGCTCCTTATAGAATCGTGAAGCTTTCTTGTTATCTTCCCGACCTCATTAAATAATTCATTCTGACCTTTTTTCATAATGTTTCTATAAGCCATTTCCATCTTTTCATCATCTTTGTTGGATATAGCCTCAAGAAATATCAAGATGTCATCAAATATCATATATCTTGGGTCATCTGACTCTATCCTGCTTTTTTCCAGAAAATCCTTTGCATTATATATTTCATTAGCATTAAAATCCTTAAATCTTTCTTGAATACCTTTATCTATAGTATCTATAGTCTCATTCTTTTTATCTTCTGAATTCTTTGTTTCAGCTTCAATATTTTCAAAAAGAGCCAAGTCCTCATTAGGAATTAATCTTCTGGTGTCAAGCAGCACAACAAGCCTGTCTTTTAGTTTAGCAACTCCTTCAATGTGGCTGGCATTATTAAAAAGAAATCCTTCTGGCGGCTCTATAAAGGATTCATCTATGGTAATGACTCCTGTAATCTTATCCACAAGCATCCCAAATGTTATCCCTCCATTTGAAATCACAATAACCTTATTGCTCATGCCTTCATTTGAAAGACTATCATCAGAAATTGAAATTCCATTTAAGTGCCCCAATTTTTTAATATTAATGATTGGAATGACTGTACCTCTTAGGTTTGTTATCCCCTCCACATATGTTGGTGATTGAGGCATCTTTGTAATAGAGGGCATATTAATAATCTCTTGTACCATAAGAATAGGTATAGTATATTCTGTATCAAATAGGGTAAAACCAATATATTGCTGCATAGATCCTCCCAATTCTGATTTTTTATTATCCTGTTGCCTTTATAGCCCTGGCTATACCTGCAAGGTCAAGTATTAGCACTACCTTCCCTTCTCCTGTTATTGTTGCTCCTACTGTATAAGATGCATTAGTATCAACTCCATTAATTGATTTGATAACAACCTCCTCCTGTCCAAGCAATTCATCTACAGCAAGACAGAACCTCCTTTCACCTATAGCTATAACGAGCAAATACCTATGCTCTCTATCCCCTACAGTTTCATTTTCAAGCAGATCAGAAAGTTCAAAGATAGGGCATACCTTTCCTCTAACAACAAGGGCATTCTGTCCTGAGATATTTTTTATTTCTCTTTTATGAACCTTTAATATCTCTTCTACTGGTGCAAGAGGGACTGCATATTGCCAATCTCCAGTCCTGACCATCAGTGCATTTATAATCGCAAGGGTTAAAGGTATGCTTATCTTAAAGGTTGTTCCAATATCCCTTTTTGTGCTTACCTCAATATAACCATTAAGCCTTGAGATATTGGTCTTTACAACATCCATACCCACACCCCTGCCGCTTAATTCTGTAGCCACATCAGCAGTAGAAAAGCCAGGGAGAAATATGAGATTAATAATGTCCTCTTCCTTCATCCTTTTTGCCTCTTCATCTGTTATAAGATGCCTCTGCAATGCCTTATTCTTGATTTTTTCTAGGTCTAAACCCTTCCCATCATCAGATATCTCTATTACTATCTGATTGCCCTGCTGGTAGGCTGATATGCTCAAAAGGCCCTTTGAAGGTTTTCCCTTTTTTAGCCTTTCTTCTCTTGATTCAATGCCATGATCAATAGAGTTTCTGATAATATGCACCAGTGGATCCCCTATATGTTCAATAACTGACCTGTCAACCTCTGTATCCTCTCCTGATATGAAAAGTTCTACATCCTTTCCTATATTGTTAGAAAGATCCCTCACTAGTCGGGGAAATTTTCCAAAGACCTTTTTTAGAGGCTGCATCCTCATCTTCATAACGGCAAGCTGGATATCAGTTACAACCAGATTTAAAAATGACACTGTATCAAGAAGCCCTGATACATAATGATCATCAGGATATTTCTCTTCAAGGTAGCTAGATATATTTGAGAGCCTGTTTCTTGCAAGGACAATCTCACCTGTAAGGTCCATTACCTTATCAATCCTTTCTGCGCTGATCCTCAAGGTCTGAATAGAGTCCTTATTAAGAGAAGTATCTTGACCCTTGTCTGGGACCCCAGATATTTCCTTTTGAGAGACAATTTTTTCCTGTTTAGGTGCTGTTATAGCAAATGTTTCATTAGCCCCCCTTGCATTTCCAGGATTTTGTTCTATTTTTGGGTCTGTTATGGTCTGACCATCAAGCAATGCCCTGTCAAGCTCACCAAGAATGTCTGATAAATCCTCAACAATACCGTCTTTTAGCTTTATATGCCTTAATAATATCCTCAATGTATCAACAGCCTTCAGTATTGTGTCCACTATAGGTTTGGAGATAGAAATCTCTCCATCCCTCAGTTTTTTCATAATATTTTCTGCCCTGTGAGAGACATCTACAATGGACTGAAACCCTAAAAAACCAGCTGCACCTTTGATAGTATGCATACTCCTAAAGATCTCATTAAGAAGGTCTTTATCTTGACCTCTTGTCTCAAGCTCTATGAAAAGGGGATCTATCCTATCAAGAGACTCCTCTGCCTCTGTTATAAATTCCCCTATTATCTCTTCCATTTCATCAGCCATTTTTATTCTCCTAAGAAAATAATCAATCTCTTTTTTCCAGTTTCTCAAATATTTTATCTATCTTTTCCTTCATGACCTCTGCTGTAAAGGGTTTTACTATATAATTATTTACCCCTGCCTTAATAGCCTCAATAACCTTATGCTTCTCTGCCTCAGCAGTAACCATGAGGACAGGCAGATCTTTTAATTCAGAATCGCTTCTGACCTTTTTTAAAAGCTCAAGTCCATCCATATTAGGCATATTCCAGTCAGATACAAGAAATCCAAAACCGCCTGACTTTAATTTTGCATATGCCTGTGCCCCATCTTCAGCCTCTTCTATGTCCTCAAAACCGAGCTGCCTGAGTATATTTTTTACAATCCTTCTCATTGTAGAGAAGTCATCAACTACAAGCACCTTAATCTTATAGTCGGGCATCTGCTCCTCCTTCTTTAAACATGCTTCTAATGATGCTTTTTATGCTCTGAGTTATCATTCCTGCAGTTACAGGTTTAACAAGATATCCGTTGGCACCTGCATCGTATGCCTTCTTTTTTTCTGCCTCATCTGCCTCAGTTGTAATCATGAGGACAGGTATATGTCTCCATTCTGGATCTGCCCTAAGATTTTTTAACAACTCTATTCCATCCATATACGGCATATTTAGGTCCGATAAAATGAGATTTATATTGTGCTTTCCAAGCTTTTCAATAGCATCTATACCATTTTCAGCAGTAATAATCTCATATCCCGTTGATTTTAGATATAAACTGATCAATTTTCTTGTTGTTGGACAATCATCAACCAACAATATCCTCATAATCTCACCTTCCTTTAAAACATCCTATAGCTTTTTATAGGCAACTACCTTATTAATGACAATAGGTTTAAATGCCCTTGTGAGATTGTGCAAGGTTTCTGATGCACCTATAAATAAATACCCGTATGGAGCAATGCTGTCGTATAAATGTGAAAGTACCTTCTGTTTAGCCCTGTCATCAAAATAAATAAGCACATTGCGACAAAAGACAACATCTATATTCCTTATGATTCTTAAAGCCTTCTCATCAAAAAGATTTATCTGCTTGAACTTAACTGACTTCTTAATAGAGGCATCTATTTCATAGGAGAGACCATTTTTTTTGAAATATTTTTTTAAAAAGTTTTCTGGGACATTCCTTATTGAATAGGAGCTATAAACCCCTTTTTTTGCAGAATCTAATACACTTATGCTTATATCTGATGCTATTATCTCACACTTTATATGGGGAGCCTCTTTTAAAAGCATAGCAATGGTATAGGGCTCTTCTCCTGTTGAACATGCAGATGACCAGATATTTATTGAATTAAGGCCTTTCCGGCTCATAATATCAGGTATTATATTATTTAAAAGCACCTCAAAGTGCTGTGGCTCACGGAAAAAATATGTTTCATTTGTTGTTATTGCATCAAAAAGCTTTGTTAATTCATTTCCATCAGCGGAGAATTTCAGAAAATTTAGATACTCCTCAAAACCACTAAGCCTATTTTCAGAAATCCTTCTTGATAGTCTGTTTTCAATAAGATATTTCTTACTGTCAGGAATAAATATCCCTGACCTTTCATATATAAAATCCCTTATCTGTCTAAATACTGTTTCATCCAAGACATAAGCCATATAATTTACCCTTTAATTAAAAACCTATCTGTTCTGCTATTTCTTTTACAGGTTCACTAAGTGTATGTATATTGCTAAGAAATCTCTCCCTATCAATAAGCAGCAAGGCATTAATCGCTTCCTCAATAACATCTCTGTATTTTTCTTTATTTAGGAGATTTAAAATTGGCATAAATGCCACCTCTCTGCCAATCTTTCCAAGGGCTGAGATAGCTGCCTTTCTAACATGTCCGTCTGGATTATCTATGACATCAATTAAAAATTCAACAGAATCTTCTGTTTCCATCTTTCCAATAGCTGTTATGCTTGCCCTTTTAACATCCCTTATATCTTCTTCAATAAGCCTTATTAAATAAGGGATAGCCTCAACGCATTTCATTTCCCCTATAAGTTCAATTGCGATAGTTTTTGCCCTGAATCTGACTTTACTGTCTTTGATTGCCTCTATAAGTTCATTAGAACAGTTAATTTTCCGCAGGTTGTCTTTAATGTTAAATAAAATAGTCTCCTCCTCGGGATTAGAGGGGTCTATCATACCAGCTATATGAAGTATATCCTTTATTGCATCTTCTCTCCTTAGCAATATAAGTCCTTTTATTGCAATAAGCCTCTCCTCCCATTGCCCCTCTTTAAGCATTTCCATTAGATCATCAAATATATCAATGCCTAAAGGTATTAAATCATTCTTAATTAACCACTTTAGGATCTCTATTTTTTCAATCTCTGTTGCCTTATATAAATGTTTTTCAAGGACCTCTAATGATCCCTTTGAACCTATCATGCCCAATGCCTCTATAGCTGCAAATCTTAATGCCTCTGAACCATTAGAAAGGAGGGGGATTATATCATCAATTAAACCCTCATCTTTTAACATCCCTATAGACTCAAGGACTGAAAAACATACCCATTCCTCATCCTGAAGACCAACCCTAAGCGCCTTTATTCCATCTCTATATTTTAGGATTCCAATTGCCTTTGCAGCAGATGCCCTAACATTAGGATTTATGTCATTTTCAACTAGAGATGCTATCAATTCTGGATATTCACATTCACCTATCTCACAGACAAGATCAACTGCAAACTTACGAACATCTTCATCACAATCCCTAAGCAAAGGAGGCAATAATGGTAATACTGGCTTTCCTATTGATTTCAGTATTAGTATTGCCATGTTTCTTAAATAGGCATTCTCTTCCCGAAGCAAAGGAATGACCATGTAAGAAACCGTTTCTCCACCAATAGCAATAAGAGACCTCATTGCTGCATCCTGAACCCCTGTATTTTCATCCCTTAATGCCTTGATTAATGGATATATAGCCCTTTCATCTCCCTTTGAGAGCTTTTCTGCAGCAATACGCCTTATTGAGGCATTTGGATTTGAAAGTTCATTAATGTATCTCCTAATCATCTTTCCGTTCATAGATTAAAAAACCCTTTTTAGCTTACAATTTAATATCGTATTTATAGAAAAAAACTTTAAGGGTTAACATGGGCAGATTGTTTTTTACTGTTTTTATTATTGTTTTTATTATTGTTTTTATTATTATGTTCCAGTTTTGCCCTTATCCTCATTATTGCCTGATTGTGCAACTGGGATACCCTACCTTCAGTAATCTCAAGTATATTAGCTATCTCCTTCATTGTCATCTCTTCATAGTAATAGAGAGAAAGTATAAGTTTTTCTTTTTCAGGAAGTCCTGAAATAATCTCTGCGATCATCTCTTTTCTCTGCTTTTCCTCAAAAACCTCCAAAGGGGTTTTTGTACTACAATCTGGTAGGCTCTCTGTTACATCTAATCCACTGTCCTCTCCATTTTTTTCCACAAGGTCATCAAATCTCATAATACAAAAACTTGATGTTTGAAGTATGTGGTGATACTCATCCAATGACATATCAAGATTAGCTGCTATCTCATGATCATCAGGGGTCCTTCCAAGGATCTTTTCAAGCCTCACACTCTCTTTTTTTATCCTATCAACTTTTTTCATCATTGACTCAGGCAGCCAGTTATGCCTTCTTAACTCATCAAGCATGGCACCCTTTATCCTGTGTTCAGCAAATGTCTTTAATTTTCCAATATCTTCTTTATAACGGCTAAGGGCCTCAAGTAGCCCCATAATACCCACACTTATAAGATCATCAGTAGTAAGCTGAGCTGGAAGCCTCCATGCATACCTGAATGCAGTATATTTTATAAATGGAAGAAAATCCCTAATTATCTCTTCCCTTTTCTCTTCTCTTATTTTATAGGCCATATATCTTAAGTTACCTATTAGTCAGAATGAGCTGATATAAGATTTCCAATAAAAAATTGGAGACTTCCTGTTACCTTTCCATTTTTATTCATAATCCTTGATGCAATATCTAAAATCTGTCTTGATGCAGGACTATTTGGATATGCCTCAATAAATGCTCGTTGTGATCTCACAGCCCTTTGTACATCATTGTCAAATGGTATAAATCCAAGACAGTCCAAAGAGAGATTTAGAAATCTCTCTGTTGCGAGAGAGAGTCTTCGAAATACATCCATTGCCTCATTTGAATTCCTAACAGAATTTATGAGCACAGAAAAATACTTTTCCTGATATCTGGTAAAAAGCACCTTTATCAAGGCATAGGCATCTGTTATAGCTGTTGGTTCTGGAGATGTCACCACTATTATATGTTCAGCAGCTACACAGAAAAAAGAGACATTTGTTGAGACGCCTGCAGCTGTATCTATAAGTACTACATCTATATCTTCTTCATAGGCATCAAATTCCTCAAGAAGCTTTAACTTTTGAAATTCATCAAGTGATGTTAATTCCTGCACACCAGAGCCTGCGGGGAGTATTTTTATCCCTTGAGGTCCATTGATAATGACCTCTGAAAGCCTCTTTTCTCCATTAAGTACATTTTGGATATTATGCCTTGGGGTAAGCTGAAGCAGGACATCAATATTACTAAGGCCTAAATCAGCATCTATGACCAGTACCTCCTTGCCCATTTTTTTTATTGCAATGGCAAGGCTCGCTACAACATTAGTCTTTCCAACCCCTCCTTTTCCGCTTGCTACTGCTATCGTCTTTATATGTTTCTTTCTTGCTTTGTTCTTTAGCATGCGTAACTCCCCTTTTGCAGTATTATGCCTGCAAGTTTTGTCGAATTAATAAATTCAATATCATCTGGCACTGCCTGTCCTGTAGTTATATAGGCAACAGGCTTCTGATAAACAAGCATGAGATTATATATCTGCCCAAATCTCACCGCCTCGTCAATCTTTGTAAAGGCTAAATAATCAATAGGAAGTTTCTTATAATACTTATATGCATTTATCATAAATTCATCATCGCTGTTTGCACTCATTAGCAATTGAAGCTCAAAGGAAAAATTAAGGTGTTTCTGTTCAAGTGTTGTGGAATTGATTACATCCTCAATATCATTAATATATTTTTTGTTAGCTGGATTTCTTCCTGTTGTATCAATAAAAACTATGTCCTTTGTCTGAAGAAAGCCTAATAGGCTCTTTTTTAATTCCCCAGAATTAGAGGCTATAGCTAATGGGATGCCAAGGATCCTTGAATATATCCTTATCTGTTCAGGAGCGCCTATCCTATATGTATCAAGATTTATGATAGCAGCCCTTTTACCATCCCTTATTGCCTTTGCAGCCAGCTTTGCGATAGTTGTAGTCTTGCCAACACCTGTAGGGCCTATAAGCATAACAGCCTTCTTTCCTTTATTTTGTCTACCTATGTCTTCAGTGTCTTGTAATCTATTGATGTTTATATCATCAGCTATTAATGTAGGAATATCATTTATATCCCTTGACCTCTCACATATGCGCAATGCAAACTCCTCCCTTATTGCCCTTTCCTTTAAGAAATTGAGCATCATCCTCTTTTTTGCAGGCAAGGCAATATTATAGCCGTTATTTTTCATTGCCTCTATTGTCTCCCTTAGCCTTTCTATCTCTGTCTTGATCTCATTGACTGAGATTGGAATCTCTGATGTAGGAGAAGGATATGAGTCCAAGATTTTTCTTGCCGATGCCTGGGTATTTTCTGTACTTATACCTTCTTGATTGCCATAATCTATCGCTGCTGTAACCTCAACAAAGCTTCTCAATCCCTTTTTTTCTTCTGTTGACAGCACAACTGCATCCTCACCAAGTTCTTTTTTTACAAGTTCAAGTGCCTCTGAAAAGTTTTTTGCCTTAAATCTCTTAATCTTCATACCTCACCATCCCTGTAGTGTATATTTTTACAGAAGGTGCTATCTCTGAGGTTGATAGCACAACCATAGATGGGATAAACCTCTCCATAATCTTTCTTAGAAATCTCCTTACCTTAGGAGAACATAGTATAATCGGCTGATAGCCTTTTTGTTTGTCGTCAGTAAGAGCCTTCTCTACAGACTTTATAATTGCATTTATAGAAGAAGGGCTTATAGAACCGCCAGAATCTATTGCCTGATTAAGCATGAGTTCAAACCTTGGATCCAGTGTCATTACATGAATAGCCCCATCATCTGATATATATTGCTTTGTTATATATCTTGAAAGTGCTTGTCTTACATATTCTGTAAGGATCTCCACATCCTTTACCGAGGGTGCATAATCTAAAAGGGTTTCTAATATTGTGACCATATCATTTATAGGCACCTTCTCCTTCAAAAGGTTCTGGAGAACCCTCTGGACAGCTCCCAATGTAAGATGGGAGGGTATAAGTTCATCAACAATCTTTGGATAATTCTTAGAGACATTGTCAAGAAGGCCCTGAACCTCTGTCCTTGTAAGCAGTTCCCATGAATGGTTTTTAATCAACTCTGTAAGGTGTGTGGCTATTGCTGTTGCAGGGTCAACAACCATATATCCCTTTGAATGGGCATCTTCTATATCCTTTTCCTTTATCCAGAATGCAGGCAGTCCGAATGCAGGTTCTTTTGTAGGTATCCCTTCTATCCTTGAGGCCTCTCCTGAGGATACAGCAAGATAATGGTCGGGCATTATCTCACCCCTTGCAACCTCAATACCCCTGATAAGAAAGCTATATTCATGAGGTCTCAACTGTAGATTATCTTTAATATGAATAGAAGGTACTATAAAGCCCAGTTCAGAAGCTATCTGTCTCCTTAATGCCTTTATCTTACTTAAAAGTTCTGACCTTTCTGTTTCTACTAAAGGTATAATCCCATAACCTATCTCTAATGTAAGAGGCTCTATCTCTATAAATGTTTCAATAGAGGGTTCTTTAACAATAGGTTCTGATATCCTTTCTTCTGATTTTTCTTCAACATGGGGCCTGGAAAATACATAAGCGAGACCACCTGAAAAGGCAGAGAGCACAAAGAAAGGGATGTGAGGAAGCCCTGGTATAATGCCCAGTATAGCCATTATCCCTGAGGCTGTAGCAAGTGCCTTTGGATTTATTAGGACCTGTTTTGTTATATCTCTGCCAAGATTTGATTCTGTTCCTGCTCGGCTTACAACAATACCAGCCGAAGTGGATATTAGCAAGGCAGGTATTTGAGATACAAGCCCATCACCGATGGTAAGGATTGTGTAAGTCTTTGCTGCCTCTGCAAGGGGCATACCTTTTTGAATTGTACCTATTACAAAACCAACTATGATATTTATACCTGTTATTATCAATCCAGCAATTGCATCTCCCCTTACGAACTTACTTGCACCATCCATAGCGCCATAAAAATCAGCCTCCTTCGCAATCAATGCACGCCTCTTCCTTGCCTCTGTCTCATCAATAATACCCGCGTTGAGATCAGCATCTATTGCCATCTGCTTTCCAGGCATTGCATCGAGTGTAAACCTTGCTGCCACCTCTGCAATCCTTCCAGAACCCTTTGTAATTACTACAAAATTAACAATAACCAGTATTAGAAACACGGTAAATCCAACAGCATAATTTCCACCAACCACAAAGCTCCCAAATGACCTAATTACCTCACCTGCAGCATCTATGCCTTCGTTTCCCTTAAGAAGGATTAGCCTTGTTGATGCAACATTTAGTGATAGCCTGAATAGTGTAGTTATCAGAAGTATAGAAGGAAATACAGAAAAATCAAGTGGTTTTTTTACATATATGCCGGTTATCAGGATTACTATAGCCAGTGAAATAGATAGAGAAAGGAGTATATCCAAGACAAATGGGGGCAATGGAAGGATCATTACCCCAAGGATAGAGACAACACAAATAGCTATCAGTATGTCCTCTCTCTGCTGAAGCAATTTTAAAAATTTCATCTTAAATCGCCTCTCCCATTTATGCTACACCTTTTAGTCTGTAAATATAAGCCAATATCTTTGCTACTGCCTTATAAAGCTCCACAGGAATAGCTGAACCAATCTCAAGTTTGTTAAGCTCCCTTGCAAGGGGTTTATCCTCAACAATAGGGATATTATGCCTCTTTGCAATCTCCTTGATCTTTTCAGCTATAAGGTTTTCTCCCTTAGCAATTACCACAGGAGCTGATGTCTCCCTCTCATCATATCTCAATGCAACAGCTATATGTGTTGGGTTTGTAATAACTACAGTTGCCTTTGGAACCTCCTGCATCATCCTCCTTCTTGCTATTTCCCTCTGGATACTCTTTATCCTTGCCTTGATCAATGGATCTCCCTCTGATTCCTTTAACTCCTTTTTAATCTCCTCCCTTGTCATCTTTAAGGAACGTTCAAATTTCCATCTCTCAAAGATATAATCAATTACAGCCAGAACAAAATATATCCCAAATGCATATAGCATTGCCCTTGCAACCAATCTTGTGCCAAATATCTGAATATCAGAAAGATCCATAGCAATTGTAGAAGGAAGTAAAGGGATTATGTTTTTTAAAATAAAATATATTAAAACCCCTCCTACAACAAATCTAATCATGCTTTTAAGAAACTCCCCAAGTCCTGTAAGTGAGAATATCCTCTTAAGACCATTTATAGGATTAAGCCTTTCTACCTCTATATTCAATGGTTTTAAAATAAATCCTCCTTGAGAAAAACCAGCAAAAAGGGAAAAAACAACTGCCATGCCTAAAAATGGTAAAAGTATGATAATTGCCTCTGTTGCTGCATATCTCATCACTGTAAGAGGTTCCCTTCCATATCTGAAACCAAATATATTACTACTTAAAATGGATATATTCTTTATCAGAGCATTGCCTGATAGATAAAACATAATGAATATACCTGCCATTGCAGATATAGAGATGAGTTCACGACTCCTTGCAACCTGCCCCTTTTCCCTTGCCTCCTGCCTTTTTCGCGGGGTCGCCTGCTCTGTCCTCTCTTGTAAATCCTCTGGCATACTAACTCCTGCCTATTGCTATAATCCCCTGCATATCATTCTTTATATTGCCCATATAATTCCCGAGCACATTAATAAAAATGGGAATGCTTATAAAAATAACTAAAAACCCCACAAAGATAAATAAAGGATATCCAATGAAAAAGACATTCATCTGTGGCGCAGCCTTTGACAAAAAGCCCATCAGAAGGTTTGTTATAAGCATAATTATTACAATAGGTGCGCTTAGTTTAAGGGCTATAACAAACATCCTACTTCCTTCTGATATAATCTGCGGTATGAGATTATTTATATGTATCTGTCCTGATGGTATCCACTCATAGCTCTTTACAAATATATATATAAGGTCATGATGGGCATCTAATGAGAGGAATATGAGCATTGCTAACATGCCGTATATCCTTGCAAGCTCAGTAGATTGTCCCATTTCTGGGTTAAAGGATGATGCAATAGATAACCCCATGACACCTGCCATTATCTGACCAGCTGTCTCTACTGCAAAAAAGATAAGACGGGCTGTAAGGCCAAGTACAATGCCTAACAAGACCTCTCTTATTACTAAAGAAGGGATGCTTGTTTGCAAATGTGGTATTTCAACAATAGGGGTAAGTATAAAAGCTAATGCAACTATAAAACCTATCTTGAATTGGGCAGGCAGATTTCTGCTACCAAAAAATGGTAGCAACACAAAAAATATACTCACCCTCAGTAGTATTATTAAAAAATTTTGGACATATGGTATCATTATCTCCATTTTTCACCTGATATATATTGGTATATTCTCTATAAGATTTGTTGTAAAAGATATAAACACCCTTGTTATCCAAGGAAAGAGCATAAAAAGACATATAAATACAGCTAATATCTTTGGAACAAAGGTGAGTGTAAATTCCTGTATCTGTGTTACTGCCTGAAATAGACCTATAAGAAGTCCTACCATAAGGCTCACAAATAGGGCTGGACTTGAAACAATTAGAATAGTCTTAAACACATCTCCTGATAAGTCCTTTACTATATCTATATTCATTGAAAGCTCCTTACTATAGAACCAGTTATTAAATTCCAACCATCCACAAGGACAAAGAGCAAGAGCTTAAAGGGAAGGGATATTAAGACTGGCGGTAACATCATCATTCCCATTGAAAGAAGTATGCTTGCCACAACCATATCTATTATCAAAAAAGGTAGGAATATAAGAAATCCGATCTCAAAGGCTGTCTTAAGCTCGCTGATTGCAAAGGCAGGTACAACGACCCTTAAGGGAAGTTGCTCTGCAGAAGGTGGTGTCTCTATCTTTGCTACATTCAAAAAAAGGGCTATATCCTTTTCCCTCGTCTGCTTGAGCATAAATCCCTTTACAATAGGCTCTGCCCTCTTAAATGCCTCCTGAATGGTTATCTGTTTGCTCATGTATGGATCTATTGATTCCTTTGTAACTGCATTAATCGTTGGTGACATTATAAAGAATGTTAGAAATATGGCCAGTCCTATAATTACAGGTGTTGGTGGTATATTCTGTGCCCCCAGCGCCTGCCGCAGAAAGGCAAGTATGACCACTATCCTTGTAAAAGAGGTAAACATAATAAGTATTGCTGGTAGAAATGATAAAAAACTGATAATCAAAAATACTTCTACCATTGAATTATTCAGATTCATTAAGTCTCTCCTTGAAGCCTTTTAGTTTTTTTATCTTATTGCTTATATCCAACACAGAATCCATCTCAATATCACCCTCCTTAAAGGTCTTAAGCAGCTTTATGTCATTGTGCGTAATGCCTAAAAGAAGTATCTCCCTGCCTATCTTCATAGCAGCTATTGCCTTTCTCTGTCCAAAGGACTGATATGCAACAATATTCATTAATCCTGTCACAGCCTGTCTCTTCCTTAAAAAGATAGCCACAACGAGGATTATGCCAATCACCCCTGCAAGGGCTAAAAACATCTGGATATAGATCTCTGTCATTTGAGCTGCTTTATCCTTTCCGTTGGACTCAATATATCAGTAAGTCTTACCCCAAATTTTTCATTAACAACAACAACCTCTCCCCTTGCGATCAATTTATTATTTACAAATATCTCCATAGGTTCTCCTGCGATCTTATCCAACTCAACAACTGATCCCTGTCCAAGCTGTAAAAGATCCTTTATAAGCATCCTTGTTCTGCCTAACTCTACTGTGACCTTAATTGGAATATCAAGAAGGAAATCAATATCCCTTGTGGTAGAGACTTCCTTTTTTTCTGCCTTTACATTCTCAAACACTGCCTCATCTGTAAAGTTTTGATCCATAGATCCTTCTCCTTTCTAGATTATCCTCGTTATTTTTATAGCCTGGCTACCTCTGCTATAACCAGGCGTACCATACATCTTTTCTATCCCTTCCACCTTGATCACTAAATCATCAGATATAGCCTTCCCAATATTTATTATGCTTCCATGCTTTAAATTCATTAGTTCTCCAATTGTTATATCAACACTCCCCAATTCCACATTAATCTCCACAGTAGAATCCATAAGTGATTCCTTTAGCCTGTTAATCCATCTATGGTCTGTTTCCTGTTTTACTGCCTGAATCCCTGAATATAGTTTCTCTTTGAGAGGTTCTATAAGGGGGTAGGGAATGCAGAAAAACATTTTTCCTGTAAAATCCTCTATCTCCACATGCATCTCTATCTTTATAACAATCTCATTCTGTGGGACTATTGTTATAAACCTTGGATTCATTTCAGAACTTACACAGGTGGGATTAATCTCCACTACACCCTTCCATGCCTTAGAAATATCATTTAAAGCTATATCAACGATTTTTCTAATGATACGCTGTTCAATAGATGTAAATGCCCTTCCCTCAGACTTAACATATTTTGCGCTGTTAGCACCAAAGAAATACTCAACAAAGGCAAATACTAGAGGCGCTTCCATAACAAAGAGTGAATAGCCCTTTAAAGGCTCTTTCTTGAGGATATTTATACTAGAAGGAAAAGGTACACTCTTCAGAAAATCCCCAAACTTTGTAGTATCCACTGAGTGTATGTTTACATCAACAAATCTCATAATAAGTGCTGATACAGAATTCCTGAAATAGCTGGCAAACATCTCATTAATCATCTCCAATCCAGGCATCCTCCCACGGACAACCCTTTCTTGACTAACAAAGTCATATTTTTTTATGCCAGAGGTGTCAAATTTCTGAGATTGCTCAACCTCTATATCGCCGCCCTCTATCCCTTTTAAGAGGGCATCAACTTCATCCTGTGATAATATATCTGACATCTCCTCTCCCTTTTTTACTGCATTACAAAATCTGTGAAATAAAGATTTTTAAAGACATCCCTTTCCATTGCCTGATTTGCCCTCAATAAAAGTTCATCCTTTAGTTGAAACTTACCTTCAGGGCTTGCAAGGGATTCTGCTGATTTACTACTCACAAGGGTTATAACAGCATCCCTAATTAGAGGAATCTTACTCTTTACAGCCTCCTGTAAAGTTATATCAGAAAGTTCTAATTGTATTGTTAGTTTTAAATACCTTCCATGTTCAGAAAGATTTAGGACAAATGGTTCAAGAGGGATAAGAACAGTGGGTTTCTCCTTTTTGTTATCAGCATGTTGTGTTTCTGTCTTTTTTAATTTTTCTCCAAGAAAGAGATAACCTACTCCACCTCCTACAACCAATAAAGCAATTATAATTATTAATAGCTTCTTACCCTTTCCTTTTTTTTGGGGTTCTTGAACTATTTCTGCAGATTGAATTTCTTGTTTCTCATCTGCCATAAAGTTGCCTCCTTTTCAAGTTTAAAGAATATTGGTCAAAAATCATGCCACATCATAATCCATTGAAAAATAATCTTTTTTTCTTTTTTAGGATCCTATAATGATGTCAAAGAAATGACAAAACGAGAGATTAATAACATCAGGAATGAAATATAAAAATCATAAAAGGATTTAAGACTTACTTGGTCAAAACACTTTATATATTAGCTATAAGTAAATGATTGGTTAAAATACAGAAGGGTCTTCAGGAGGAAGTTCCTTTTCATCAAAAGGCAAAATGCCAATCTGGGCCATTACATCCTCTATATCCTTTAATATTTTTGTATAATCATAATCATGCATTTCATTATAAATTGCCCTATCAACAACTACTTCTACAAACTCTTTAAAGGAAAACCTTCCATCAAGCACGCCAGATCTTACCAATATCTCGTAAAGATTTTTTTCATCCTTCAGATTATCATCCTCTTTTATTATAAGCCTAGACCTTCTTTCAGGGGATGCAAAATACCACTCCATTGCTCCTACAAGGGCATCATAAAGGGTAACGATTCCAGCAGCTATTTTGCCCTGTCTAAGCCGCCTTTTGCCGCTTCTAATATGAAGCTTTGCCCTAAGCAGAGGACCTTCTTCATCTCCCATTTCTCTTTCAATCATTAATCCAGCATGTGGCATAATTCACCTCTAGTACCCATTTTATGATGATTTTAAAGAATTCTGAAAAATGTGTCAATAACAATAGGTATTGGTTGCTTTTTAGGCTCTAATTCCTTTAACATATAGATATCAAACTTTTGGAGGAAAATATGCTTACAATTACTGATAGGGCTGCTGAAAAGGCAAAGGACATACTCGCTGCTGAAGGAAAAAGCGGTTGGGGATTAAGGGTTTATAGTATCGGAGGAGGTTGTTGCGGGCCCTCATTCGGCCTTGACATTGACGAAAATCCTTCTGCAGATGATGAGGTTGTTGAAAAAAATGGTCTCAGGGTCTTTATTGATAAAAATACATCCTTATCCGTCTCCCAGATGACCCTAGATTATTATGAAGACGAAGAAAGAGAAGGCTTTGTCCTTAGTGGCGGACAGGCGCCGACCTGCGGCTCAGGCTGTAGCAGTTGCTAAAAAAGATGTTTCCTGTACATAGATGTAGGAGATTAAGAAAAAACGAAGTCATCAGGAAAATGGTGAAGGAGACCTCCCTTTCTCCTGATGACTTCATCTATCCACTCTTTGTGGTGCCAGGTAAAGGCATTAAAAGAGAGATAGCCTCAATGCCTAACTGTTATCAAGAATCAATTGATGAAATAGTCAAAAACTCAAAAGAGATCCATTCCCTCGGTATCCCTGCTGTAATAATTTTTGGGATACCTGAACAAAAAGACGAAATTGGCAGTGAGGCTTATTCAGAAACAGGCATTGTGCAAAACTGTATAAAGGCAATAAAGGATGCTGTGCCTGAATTATATGTAATCACCGATGTCTGCCTCTGTGAATATACAAGCCATGGTCACTGCGGCATTGTTGAAAACGGGTATGTCAACAATGACAAGACCATTGAACTTCTTGCAAAAGAGGCTCTATCCCATGCAATAGCAGGAGCTGACATGGTTGCACCCTCAGATATGATGGATGGTAGGGTTTCTGCTATAAGAAGTGCCCTTGACCAAGCAGGATTTTCTAATATACCTATAATGTCTTATGCTGTTAAATATGCCTCTGCCTTTTATAGTCCCTTCAGGGAGGCTGCTGAATCCACTCCACAATTTGGGGACAGACGCTCATACCAGATGGACCCTGCTAACAGAAGAGAGGCATTAAAAGAGGCGAGACTTGATATTGAGGAAGGGGCAGATATTATAATGGTAAAGCCTGCTCTTTCTTATCTTGACATTATTTCCGATGTCAGAAATAATTTTGATATACCTGTTGCAGCATATAATGTAAGCGGAGAATATTCCCTTGTAAAGGCTGCATCCCGAATGGGATGGATTGATGAAGAAAAGGTAATGATGGAGATACTTACATCAATAAAAAGAGCCGGCGCTGACCTAATACTGACATATTTTGCAAAGGATGCAGCAAAGCTGTTAGTATAGGCATTATTTCTTCATAGCCCTCTCAATCATCCTTTTTGCCTCTCTTTCCTTTATTGCCTCTCTTTTTTCATATTGCCTTTTACCTTTTGCAAGCCCTATTTCCACCTTTGCATAGGGACCCTTAAAATAAATCTTAAGTGGTATCAAGGCATATCCCTTCTGTCTAATCTTTCCAATTAGTCTTTCAATTTCCTTTCTGTGAAGCAGGAGCTTTCTTGTCCTTAAAGGGTCATGATTCATAATATTTCCATGGGTATAAGGGCTTATGTGACAGTTAAGAAGATATACATCACCATCTTTAATTATTGCATAACTATCCTTAAGATTTGCCTTTCCATCTCTTAAGGATTTAACCTCAGTGCCTAACAGCTGGATGCCTGCCTCAATAGTCTCTTCAATGCTGTAATCATGATAGGCCTTTCTGTTTTGACAAACTATCTTCATGTTTTATAATACAATATTTTTCTTTTTTAGATGTACGTCAAGGAAAGATTATAGGCTTTTTATAATGCAGAACCATTAACTATTTGATTGAGGAGTTGTGTAAGCATCACCCTCACCCCAACCTTCTTACCTAAAAAAGTTGGGGCAAAGGATAATTAATAAGATTTTATAAGAGCCTCTTTATTTCTAATTTAGTGTTAAAATAGTCATAACTTTTTTAATAAAGGCTCCTTATCCCCTTTGCAAAATTAAATATAAAGCTTCTATTTTGGGATTTCTACATAGCTTCCACCAAAATATGTATAGATGAGTTTTCCTTCGTCTACAAGTTCTTTAAGTGCTTCCTTTACCTCATCCCTTGAAATGTTAAGCTCTGCTGATATTGTTTTTTGTATATCGCTCGATTTAAGCTTTTTCTTTCCTGTAGACTTTTCAACTAATTCATAAATCTTCTTCTTTACCTCTTCTTTTTCCATAATATACCCTCCCTTTTTTTACATTAGTGAGCAGTGTCAGTGTTTAGCATATCTTTAATAATCCTTATGCTATCCACTGACACATTTCACTGTCTTTCTATTACCACTTAAAAGCTGCTGATGTCCTAAAGGTCTCTCTTGCTATTAAAAAATCATCTATATGCTGGTGTGTGAATGGGATATTGGTAATCTTGAAGAATTTCTCCCAGCCAATCCTCTCTATCCATTCTCCAACCCTTTCATGTTTTTTAGCACCTGCAATATAGGCATCAAGTATAACCCTAAATACCTTTGTAACCTCAGGCCATCTTGGTGGATTATTAGGAATAAATGGTACAACGAGCTTTGAGAATTTGGGATTAGTCCTCAGGTTTCCAACCTTTCCGCCTGCAACAATTGCTACACCATCAAACTCTGGGTCATGGATCTCCATTGGAGGACAAACTGTAAAACAGTTACCGCAGTACATGCATTTGTCTGGATTTATCTTAACACTCTTCTTTGCTGGATCAGGGCTTATAGCTCCTGTTGGGCATGAGGCAATTGTTGAAGGGATTTCGCACATATTTTTTACCTTTTCATGGTCAATTGTAGGAACCCTTCTATGAACAGCAACTACAGCTATATCAGAGCAGTGAACGGCACCACACATATTAACACAGCAGGCTACTGCGAGTCTCACCTTATTAGGAAGCTCCTTTGTTGTAAAGTAATCTGCAAATTCATCCATCAAAACCTTCACAAGACCTGATGCATCTGTACAAGCTGAGTGGCAATGCACCCATCCCTGGGTATGCACAATATTGCTTATTCTAGAACCAATACCTCCTATCATGTATTTTTTGTCACTAAGTTCTTTCTTTAAAGGTGCTAGATTATTCTCGTCAGATACTAAAAATTCAACATTATTTCTTGTTGTAAATCTGATATAGCCTCCGCAATATCTTTCAGCTATATCAGCGAGGTCTCTTATTGTATCTGTGCTTAGAAGCCTCGGGGATGCTACTCTAACAGACCATATCTTATCTCCACTATTAGCTACATGAACCATAACGCCAGGCTCCAACACCTCATGATATTTCCAGTCACCATAATTTTTCTGTATTACTGGTGGCAAAAAATCCTTATAATGTGGCGGTCCTATATCTGTTCTTCTTTGTGGTAATGACATGATTTCCTCCTTTAAAAAGTATTTATACTTTTAAAATCTCAGAATTTGGTTTAAGCTCCTCTTCCTTCCAGAAGAAGAATGGATCTCTTCTCGGCTCTTTAATCTGTTGGGGAACAGGGTCTACACCTATATATTCAAGAAATTCCCTCATTCCGCGTCTTATGATGAGCTCTCCAATCCTTTCCCTGTTTTTGCCATGCTCATCCCAATATTCCCACATCTTTCTGATAAGGTCTTTTAATTCATCATATGGAGGCTCCATCTTCATAAATGGAACTATTACCCATGAAAGTGTTGCACCTATAACAAATGGTGCCTTGCTTCCAATGAGGATTGTTGCACCCCTTTCCCCTGTCGGCTTTAAAGCCTTTGTCATTTTTGCAATACAATGCATACACCTACTACAATCACTATCGTTTATAGTCAATTTTGTGCCGTCATAACTCATACATTTAGTTGGGCACATATCAACTATTTCCTCTTTTATATTCATGCCCTTTTTTGCATAATTTGCTACTTCTGCCTGATCTATTGCAATATTACCTTTCCATGTCCCTATTATTGAACAGTCTGCTCTCGCTATAGATGCTATACAGTCTACGGCACATCCTGCAGTCTTGAATTTAAATTTATAAGGGAATGCTGGTCTGTGTATCTCATCCTGAAATTCTTGTGTTATTGCATAGTTTATATCAAGTGTATCTATGTTAGACCATTCGCACCTTGCTGGACCAACACAGCAGCTTGGGGTTCTCATTGCAGAACCAGAGCCGCCAAGGTCCCAACCACGGGATGAGAATTCAGCAAAAACGGGCTCAAGATTTTCTGTATTTGTTCCTAAAAGGATGAGGTCTCCTGTAGAACCATGAATATTTGTGAGACCACTTCCATACTTATCCCAGATATCGCACATTTCTTTCAAAAACTTTGATGTATAGAAAAATCCTGAGATAGAATTAATTCTGATTGTATGAAAGTTTGCTACATTTGGGAACTCCTCTGGAAGAGATGAATATCTTCCTATAACTCCTGCACCATAACCTCTTACACCAACTATACCGCCGTGCTTCCAGAAACCGCGTTTTTCCCTATAAGACTTTTCGAGCTGCCCAAGCTCATCAGCAGCCATATCATTTCGTGCAGCTGCCTTTTTAATCTCTGTGACAAAACTCGGGAAGGGACCTTTTTCGAGCTCGTCCAATAGTGGGGTATCATACTTCTTTGGCATAAAAATCCTCCTTGTTATTTTGATTTAGCATTTACTGACAATAATTGCCTAAATGGGCAATACAGGCTAATATACATGTAAGCTAATCGTCAAATAAAAAAATTTTATTTATATATAAATATTATTTTCTTGGTCTATAGTCTTTAAATTTAAAAGGCTTTTGCGATAGAATTTCTAAGGCTTGACCCTTTATGCATCCTCACCGTAAAATTAATGGCAATGAAAATCAAGCAAATTGAACTAATCGGCTTTAAATCCTTTGCTGATAGAACATGCCTACGTTTCCACGATGGTATCACCTGTATTGTAGGACCAAATGGCTGTGGAAAGAGCAATATAGTAGATGCCTTCAAGTGGGTACTGGGAGAGCTGAGCGCCAAAAGCCTCAGAGGAGATAAAATGGAGGATGTTATATTCCAGGGATCCTCATCAAAAAAACAGAAGGGGATGGCTGAGGTAATATTAACACTTTCTCAATCATCTGAAACTAAAGAAAGAGGCAATGGGAATGGAGGCAGTGCAAAAGACTCTGAGGAGATTATAGTATCTCGCAGGCTTTATAGGTCTGGAGAAAGTGAATATTTCTTAAATAAAAGACCTTGCAGGCTAAAAGACATCAGAGATATTTTCCTTGATACAGGACTTGATATCAAGAGCTATTACATATTAGATCAAGGTAGGATTGAAGAGATAATAAATGCAAAGCCTCTTGAAAGGAGATTTCTTATAGAAGAGGTAGCAGGTGTAATGAAGTACAAGGTTAGAAAGACAGAGGCCCTGTCAAAACTTGATTCCTCAAAACAGAACCTCCAGAGGATAAATGACATTATACAAGAGGTAAAAAGGCAAGTAAACAGCCTTGATAGATTGGCAAAAAAGGCAGAAAGATATAAAAGGTTCCTTGAAGAGCTTAAGATTTTAGAGATAAGGGTTGCAAGGATAAGACATTTAAACCTAACAGAGGTATTAAACAAACTACTTTCAGAAATACACAATCTAAAGGAATCTGAATCCTTAAAAAAGGCTGACCTTTCCACATTAGAAAACCTTATCAGCACTAAAAGAATTGAGCTAATTGAAAAAGAAAAGGCCCTTTCAGAGCTTGAGAGATTAAAGCTCCAAAAAAATAAAGAGATTTCTGATATAGAAAGAACCATAGCAGTATTAAAGGAACAGATTGAAAATAAAAGAATAGAAATATCCCGTCTAAATGTCCAGATTAAAGAATCAGAAGAGCAACAATCGGTCCTTAATTCTCATATTTCAGAGATTATTGAGGAAAGGGACACTTTATTATCCAGAATGAAGGATATATCAAATGAGGTAGAAGAAAGGGAGGAATGGATTGCAGGATTATCTGAATATATTGAAGAAAAGGAATCAGAGATTGAGGATAAAAGGAAGTCCCTTTTCAGGATTTCAGAAAATATTAGCAATAAAAAAAATGAACTACAGAGATTGCAATCTTCTATTGAAAATCTCCTTTATAAGGAATCTATCTCCCAAAAGGATATTAATACTATAACAATCTCAATAGAAACTATTGAAAAAACACTTTGTGAAACAGAATATCTGATTAACAAAAACAAGGAAAAAATACAAGGTTATCAGTCTGAGAAGGAAAGACTCATCGCAGAGATAAACAGAATAAGAAATGATATGGAGGTAAAGAGATCCCTTCTTTCAAATGAAAGGGAAGGCATAGCATCAAATAACGCCAGACTCCAATCATTAAAGGAGCTTTTAATTGATAGGTCATTAACGGACATCTTTAAGGGAGAAAAGAATGAAAAGGATTATAGGTTGTTATCTGATGTTATAAGCACTAATAGGGAATATGAAGTTGCAATAGAGTCAGCCCTATCAGAAAAGGTAAATTCCCTATTAATTGATAGCCTTGATGATATAGTTTCTGCAATAAATATAATTAAAGAAAAACATCTTGGAAAGACTGCTATTCTTTATACAAGTCCCTTTAATGATAAGGGGATAACGACTAATAATCATGAGACAGAAAAAACCTTCAACATAAACACTGAATTAATATTGGGGAGGGCCTCTGACTTTATTTCCTTTGAAAATGGGGAATCCCTCATAGCTGTACAAAATGCACTCTCTAATACCTATGTTGTTAAGGACATTAATACAGCCTTTAACATATTTAAGTCAGTTAGGAAACCAGAAATTACACTTGTCACACTTGATGGTGAGGTAATAACATTTGATGGATGGATAATTGCAGGATATGGAAAGGAGATCCTTAAGAGAAAAAGAGAGATAAAGGAATTACAAGAAAATATTAGAGGTCAGCAGGAAAGGATTACAATGCTTGAGAATTCCTTGACTAATCTCGCCTCTGATTTAGAACATCAAAAAAATTCCCTAAAAGAAATTGAGGGACTAATCATTGATATAGAAAAAGAGCAATCCCTCCTAATCCATTCATTAAATACATATAAAGAAGAAAAACAGAGAAAATTAAAAAGGATAGATTCTCTAAAGACAGAAATCTCCACTATCTCATTAGAAAAGGAATCACTCTATAAACTAATATCTTCAAAAAAAGAAGAGATTGAAAGACTTGAATATGATAAAAATGAGATGAACAATCATGTAATCACTTTGCAACATTCACTCTCCTCTAAAAAATCTGAGTATGAGGAGTTAAGGTCTCACCTCACTGATATGAGACTCTCCCTTACCTCACTCAAGGAAAAAATAGAGGCCCTAAAAAAAGAGGAGGATATTACAAAAAGCTCTCTTAAGGACATTGAAAATAAAAAGATTATAGCAGAAAGGGAGATAATAGAGGCTGAAAAAAAGATTGAGATGTCTCTATCTGAATTGAAAAGGCTTGAAGAGGATTTAAAGATAAAGGTTGTTGAATCTGACAATCTAAATAAAGAGATTGACCAATTAAAAGAATTTCTCCATTTAGAAAATCAAGAACTATTAATAAAAGAAGACAATATAAAGTCAATTCGGAAAGAGATAGATGAGATATCATCCCGACTCTCTGAATTGAATTCTGAGGCAGTTGAAAAGAGACTTATAAAGGAAAATATTGAAATTGCCATATCACAGAAATATGGGATTGATATAAAAGCAGAGATAGTCGAAGGTGGTGGATTTGATCCTATTGAAGATGAAAAAAGAATAAATGAGCTAAATGAAAAGATAAGGGAAATAGGGCCAGTAAACTTAGATACTATTGAAGAGTATGAAGAACTAAAAAAGAGATATGACTTTCTTACAAAACAGCAGCAGGACCTTACAATGTCTATTGCTGAGCTTGAGGAGGCAATAGGCAGGATAAATTTAAAGACAAAGAGAAAACTCAGAGAGGCTTACGATTCCTTAAGGGCTAAATTTTCTGAAGTTTTTCATATCCTTTTTGGAGGAGGTAAGGCTGACCTCCTTCTTACTGATGAAAATAATATCCTTGAATCAGGACTTGAAATAGTAGCACAGCCACCAGGTAAAAGGCTTCAAAACCTGAATCTTTTGTCTGGAGGGGAAAAGGCTCTTACATCTTTGGCCCTTTTGTTTGCAGGCTTTCTAATAAAACCAAGCCCCCTCTGCATACTTGATGAGGCTGATGCACCCCTTGATGAATCAAATACAATGCGTTTTGCCCAGATGATAAAGAACCTTTCTAAGGAAACCCAATTTATTATCATTACCCATAATAAAACAACTATGGAGGCCTCTGATTATATTTATGGAATCACAATGGAAGAGCCAGGGGTATCTAAGTCAATCTCTTTGCAATTAGTTGAAAATTAAAGATAAAGGGGTTTTTATGCAAAAAATACTCAAACCATTATTACAGAGAAATAATACAAAGATTGTATTTGTAGTACTTGATGGAATAGGAGGGCTCCCTATCAATGGCAAGACAGAGCTTGAGATAGCAAATACCCCAAATCTTGACAGACTTGCCCGGGAATCTGCCTGTGGCTTACATATCCCTGTTGCCCATGGCATAACACCTGGAAGTGGTCCTGGACACCTCGGCATTTTTGGATATGACCCCTTTGAATACCAGATTGGACGTGGTATATTAGAGGCCCTTGGGTTAGGGCTTGAGGTAAGAAAGACAGATGTGGCTATCAGATGCAACTATGCAACTTACAAAGATGGAATTATTATTGATAGAAGGGCTGGAAGGATACCTACAGAACAAAGTAGAGTCCTTTCTGAGAGACTTCAGAAAGAGATAAGGAAGATTGATGATGCAGAAATTATTATTGCCCCTGGTATGGAACATAGATTTGCTGTCCTTATAAGATTTCCATATGATATTGAAACAGAGGCAGCTTCTATTCCCGATACGGATCCACAAAAAGAGGGAAAGCCTCCTCTTGCTCCAGTACCCCTATCAAAGAGTGCTGAGGCTATAGCAAAGATTGCTGATAAGTTTATAAATATGGCACATGAAATACTGAAAGAAGAGGAAAAGGCAAACTTTATTCTGACAAGGGGTTATGCCACCTTGCCTCCAATACCTACATTCGAGGATGCCTTTGGTCTAAAGGCTATTGCTATTGCAACATATCCAATGTATAGAGGGCTTGCTCGGCTTGTAGGCATGGAAACACCAAAGGTTGAGGGAACTGTTGAGGATCAAATTGATTTTCTAAAACAAAAATATAGTGATTATGATTTCTTCTTTCTTCATGTCAAAAAGATAGATTCTTATGGTGAGGATGGAAATTACTCAGAAAAGGCAAAGAGGATAGAGGAGTTTGATAAACTGCTGCCACAAATATTAGAAATTAAACCTGATGTTATCGTTATCACAGGAGACCACTCAACGCCTGCCTTAATAAAAAGCCATAGCTGGCATCCTGTTCCTTTGCTAATAAAGTCCCCTTATGTATTAGGTGGTTTATGCAATTCATTTTCTGAACGTGAGTGCATTAAGGGAGAGTTAGGCATTCTCCCTGCTATTAATATCATGCCACTTGTGTTGGCAAATTCCTTAAGATTAAAAAAATTCGGGGCCTAATAAATATGATTGACACCCATTGTCATCTTGAGATGGAAGCCTTTAAAAAGGATAGAGATGATGTTATTAAAAGGGCAAAAGAGGCTGGTTTAGAGGCAATCATAACTATTGGCTCTGATTTTAAGGGATGTAAAAAGGCAGTGGCCCTTTCAGAAAAATATGACCTTATTTATGCCACAGTAGGTATTCATCCCCATGATGCTAAGGATTTTAATGATCAGATATTTGAAGAGATAAAAAAATGGGTATTAAGCAGAAACATAGGGCAACAAGTCAGTGGTCAGGATAAAAAATCTGGATCCCCAAAGATTGTTGCTATTGGTGAAATTGGTCTTGATTATCACTATGACCATTCTCCTCGTGATATACAAAGGGATGTATTTATAAAACAGCTCCTTTTTGCAAAGGAGATGAATCTACCTGTGGTTATTCATAGCAGAGAGGCAAAAGGGGATACCCTAAAAATACTTGAAGAATCGGGCATCACAAAAGGGGTTATGCACTGTTTTTCAGGAGATCTTGAAATGGCAGAAAGGGCAATGGCAATGGGTTTTTTTATATCAATTGCAGGTCCAGTAACCTTTAAAAATGCTATTAAGCTAAAAGATATTGCTAAGTTCATCCCCGACAATTACCTTCTTATAGAAACAGATGCGCCCTATCTTACACCTGAACCGATGAGAGGCAAAAGAAATGAGCCTGCATATATTGTCTATACTGCAAAGGCTATTGCTGAATTAAGAGGTGTTACTTTTGAAGATATCGATAGGATTACAACCACAAATGCAAAGAGGCTTTTTAGGATCGGAGAGATTACAGAAGGTGAAATTGCTTATAAAATAAGGGAAAATCTTTACCTAAATATAACAAACAGATGCACAAACAAATGTGTATTTTGTGTAAGATTTCATACAGATTATGTAAAAGGTCATCACCTTACCCTCAAAGATGAACCCTCTATTGAGGAATTAAAAAAAGAGATTTCCGATCCCACAAAATATAAAGAAATTGTGTTCTGCGGATATGGTGAGCCTCTTATAAGATTAGATGTAGTAAAATCAATCTCATCATGGATAAAGGAAAAAGGTGGTAGGGTAAGGATAAATACAAATGGGCATGGAAATCTTATTCACAAGAGAAACATACTTCCAGAGCTTCATGGTCTTGTTGATTCTATATCTATAAGCCTAAATGCACATAATGAAGAGACATATAACAAGATCTGTAGACCCCTATTCAAAGAAGCCTTTAATGGGGTTATAAATTTCATCAAAGAGGCAAAAAAATATATCCCCGAGGTCTTAGCAACTGTAGTGGCGATAGATGGGGTTGATATAAATAAATGCAAGGAGTTGGCAGACTCTATTGGTGTAAAATTAAAGATACGAACTCTTGATGTCGTTGGTTAATTTCCATGAGTTTATCAATTTAAATTCATATTCATAATTCATCGTTTATTAATTTTTTTAAGATTACCGATAAATTAAAATAATTTTCTAAAACATCTTCTATTGTACTTAGAAGATTCTAAAGGCATTATCAAGAACTTCTACCTGGATAGAGAGATGTCCTTTAT
>CAZIMB010000020.1:0-7322 GCA_964540275.1 uncultured Nitrospirota bacterium
CACTAAAAACACTTGCCTATGCAGAGTAGATATGGCAAAAAGTTCAAAAAAGGATTGATTTTTTCATTCAATGTAGGTTATTTTTTGGTATGGCTTTTGCTAAAATTATCAATTCCTTTAAGGACAAGAGAATATTAGTCATAGGCGATCTGATCCTTGACCGTTACATTTATGGAAAGGTAAGCAGGATTTCACCTGAAGCTCCTGTCCCTGTTGTAGAGGTAACTAATGAGGCCTTTCTTCTCGGAGGGGCAACAAATGTAGCCAATAATATCGCCTCTTTAGGTGGAAAGGTATCAATTGCAGGAATAGCTGGCAATGATACAGCAGGAAAGATTTTAAGGAGGCTCTTAGAAGAAAAAAACATAAATATAGAAGGGTTGCTACAGACTAATCGGCATACTACAGTTAAAACAAGGGTTATTGCACACAATCAACAGGTAGTAAGATTTGACAAAGAGGAAAGAAAAAGGGTTGAAGGGAAAAGCCTCAATCATCTTTTAAACTATTTAAAAGATGCTGTCTCAAAACATGATGCTGTGATTGTCTCTGATTACAAAAAAGGTGTCATATCATCCTCACTTATAAAAAATCTGCTAAAATATGCGAAACCAAAAAAAACCTTTATTGCCGTAGATCCAAAAGTTGGACACTTCCATTTTTATAAAAATGTATCTCTTGTCACCCCAAATCTTTTAGAGGCTTCTCAGGGCTCTGGCGTAGAGATCAAGGATGAAAAGACGCTAATCAAAGCAGGAAAGGTTTTAATAAAAAGGCTTTCCTGTAAGTCTGTACTTATAACTCGGGGAGAAGAGGGGATGAGCCTCTTTAACAGAACATCAAATGGGGTTGATGTAATCCATATTCCTACGGTAGCAAAAAAGGTATATGATGTTACAGGTGCAGGAGATACAGTGATTGCAGTATTTACTCTTGCCCATGCTTCTGGTGCAACCCTTGAGGAGTCAGCTATAATAGCAAACCATGCTGCTGGAATCGTAGTCGGAGAAGTAGGGACAGCCACTGTTACACCTGAAAGGATCTTAGAATCATTAAAAAATGCCTGAAGCTATCGCATTATATTCAGGAGGGCTTGACAGCTCTCTCGCAATATTAATTGCCTTAAGACAAGGAATAAAGGTCACAGCTGTAACATTCCTCACCCCTTTTGGCTGTGATATTTCTGACAAATCATCCTGTTCAAAGGATCCCTTTGCTGCATCGGAAAAATTCGGTTTTGAGGTCAAACTATGCCATCTTGCCGATAAATTTATAGAGATTGTGAGAAATCCAAAATATGGATATGGCAAAAACATGAATCCATGTATTGATTGTAGAATTTTGATGCTAAAAGAGGCCAAGGAATTTTTAAAGATGAAAGGCGCTGACTTTGTCATTACTGGGGAGGTGCTTTATCAAAGACCAATGAGCCAGAGAAGAGATATATTATATAAAATAGACAGAGAGGCTGGTTTAGAAGGTTATGTATTAAGGCCTCTTAGCGCAAAGCTTCTAAAACCAACAATACCTGAACAAATGGGGATTGTAAAAAGGGATTTGCTTTATGATTTTCAAGGAAGATCAAGGAAGCCACAGATGAGATTAGCAAAGGAATTTGGATTAACTGAATATCCTACTCCTGCAGGTGGCTGTTTGTTAACAGATCCAATATATTCTAACCGTTTAAAAGATCTCTTTGAACATAACTCTAATCCATCTATTAAAGATATAAATCTCCTAAAAATAGGAAGACACTTCAGATTATCAAAACAATGTAAGGTTATTATTGGAAGAAATGAAAGGGAAAATCAAAAGATACACGAATTATCTGAAAAGGATGATTATCTTCTATGGGTAGAAGACTTTGGCAGTCCTATAGCAATGATTAGGGGAAATGTAGAAGATAAGCACGTAGAGATCGCCGCCTCTTTATTAGTTAGATATTCTGATGCAAGGGGTTTATCAGAGGCTAAGGTATCGGTATCAAAAAATGATAAAAAATACACTATAATTGCAAAGCCCGCGGACAAGACAATCATTTTTTCTGAGGGAATAACAAAATAATACTAATCCTTCTATTCCTTGCATCTTTTGTATCCTCTTTTATAAAAGGCATTGTGTCTGCGTAACCTGCTACCTTTGTAAGTCTATTTGGTACAAGCCCGTAATATTCAAGCCTCTTTCTTGCAACTAATGCCCTTTCAGTAGATAAATCCCAGTTGCTATAATTTCCATTTCTATACTGAAGCGAGTCTGTATGCCCCTCTATAGCTACTGGATTTGGATAATCCTTAATATTTTCACCTATTACAGCAAGTATCCTTTCTGCAAGAGGTGTAGGAATTGAAGAACCAAGGTCAAACATAGGCTTGCCCTCTTTATCAACAAGCTGTATTCTTACCCCTCCTTCAACAAAATCTACTATAACCTGATCCTTAACATCCCCAAGCTTTTCCTCTATAGCCCTCTTTATAGATTCTTGAAACTCCTCTGGTTTCATGCTTATGCCGTCTAACTCTTGAGTAATCTTGTCAGCCATACCACTTTCATTAAATACCTGACTGGTATTATCCATAAAAGAATATCCGCCTTCCTGAAATATGCTAAAAAATTTGAAATACTCAGCAAGCCTTACCCTTTTTTCAGGAGCTACCATTGATAAAAGCCATAATAGAAGAAAGAAAGCCATCATTGCTGTTACAAAATCAGCATAGGCTACCTTCCATTGACCGCCATGATGTCCTTCGCCGCTTTTTTTCTTAATCTTTTTAATAATTATAGTTTGCCTATTCATCTACTTTTTACCCCTTACTGCTGCCTCCAGTTCATTAAAAGTAGGTCTATTTTCACCTGGAATAGCCCTTCTACCAAATTCAACTGCCATTTGAGGCGCTGCACCGCCTACAAAGGCTACAATAGCAACCTTTACAACCTGAAATATAACTTCTTCTTCGTTTGTCTTATGCTCGAGATTTGTTGCCATAGGTCCTACAAAACCATAGCACAAAAGAACCCCTAAAAATGTCCCTACAAGCGCAGCGCCAACGCTCTTACCAAGAATTGCTGGAGGTTGATCAACCTTTCCCATTGTAATGACAACACCAAGAACGGCTGCAACTATTCCAAGACCAGGAAGTGCATCAGCAATCTTTGCAATACTATGTGAAGGCTTCATTGCCTCATGGTGATTAACCTCTATCTCTAAATCCATGAGGCTCTCAAGTTCATGAGGTGGTATATTAGATGTTATTATTACCTTTAGATTATCACATATGAAATTCAACAAATGGTGATCCTTTATTACTGAACTATATTTTTTAAAGATCGGACTATTATTAGGATTTTCTATATCTGCCTCAACAGAGATCAAACCCTCTTTTCTTATCTTTGAAAATAATTGATACAAGAGAGAGAGGATTTCAATATATTCCTCTTTAGTTTTACTAGAGGAGCTAAGTATTTTGCCAAAACTTTTTATAACCTTAAATATAAGGCTCTTTGGTGAGGATATAATAAAACCACCTATGGCAGCACCCACAATAATGACGAACTCTGACGGCTGAATAAGCACATGAAGATTACCCCCATGCATCATATAACCACCTAATACAGAGCCTATAACAACTATTATTCCTATAATTGCAAACATTTATTCACCTCCATGTGAATAAGACCTTATAAATATTACCTATGAAATATAATATCAACCCTTCTATTCTTTGACCTTCCCTCAGGGCTTATATTTGATTCAATAGGTCTGTATTCGCCATATCCAGCAACAGAAAACCTTGAAGGATGAATCCTTTCCTCGTTAATAAAATACATTAAAACGCTGCTGGCTCTCGCTGTAGATAGTTCCCAGTTAGATGCATATCTTGAGCTTTTAATTGGCATATTATCTGTATGTCCCTCAATAATAACATTATAATCAGACCTCTTTATGATAGATGCAATAGCTGAAAGCATTCCCTTTGCCTCATCTCTTACATCAGCAGAACCTGTCTGAAAAAGCAAGGAATCACCAAAAGATACCTTTATACCCTTTTCAACCCTTACAATACTAATACCACCTAAATCCAAAAAAGGCTCTAATGTTGATCTTATATCCTTTTCAATCTGCATATAATCATATTGTATTGGACTTAAATCTAAAGCGTTGCTACTTCCTGAATCTGATGCCTTAAATGCAGTCTTTAATGACCCGCTAAACCTCTCCAGTTTCCCAAGATCAACCTGACTGATTGCATACATAGCTGTAAAAAATGCAAAAAGAAGGGTTATAAAATCAGCATAAGATACCACCCATCTCTCTGTATTTTCTTGCTCTTCTATTCTTCTGGCTTTCTTCATTTAATTTGTCCTATTTGATATATGTTCACCTATAAAACCTGTTAGTTTCTCTTCTAAATAAAGGGGATTTAACCCAGTAAGAATGCCTGCCACACCCTCAATAACCATCTCCCTGAAATATAGTTCTGCATTTAGCCTATTAATTAGTTTCTTTGAAATTGGTAAAAGTATGAGATTTGCTGACCCTATACCATAGATAGTTGCCACAAATGCAACTGCAATACCCTCTCCGAGCTTTGATGGATCAGATAGATTTTCCATAACATGAATAAGTCCAAGGACCGCTCCTAAAATTCCTATTGTTGGGGCAAACCCACCAGCTGTCTCAAATACCTTTGCTATCTTTTTTTTTTCTGCCTCATAAGTAATATTCTCCTGCTCAAGCATATCCCTTAAAGTCTTTTGATTCATTGTATCTACAGAAAGGGAAATCGCCCTCTTTAAAAAATTGTTCTTAATACCAGGAATTTCAGATTCAAGGGCTATCAGCCCCTTTCTTCTCACCAATAAAGAAAATTTTGAGATATCCTTTACAACAGATTCATACTCTATCTCTTTGTCAAAAAAAACATCTTTAAGTGATAAAATAGCCTTTTTAAAATCCTTAAAAGGATAACTTAAAAGGGTCGCGCCAATCGTACCGCCAAACACAATAATAGCAGCAGTAGGCTGCAAAATAGAATTTATCTTTCCTCCCTCAAAGAAATTTCCAACTGTTATAGCTCCTATTCCAACAAATATGCCTATAATACTTGCCCTATCCATGGTTATCTACTTTCCCATTAATTTTTGTCTAATTAATTCCCTCTCTCTTTCTAAAGTGTACTGAATAATCTTTTCTCTCGTATCTTCTTTTATATCATAAAAGTGGATACCAACCTCATGCTCCCCATTTCCGAGGTCACTCACCCGCACCACCTCTCCATAAGTAATTAACTCTGTCTGAGGGTTTGTTGGAAGCAACATCTTAATCTCCACCTTATCACCTTTGTTTATATTTTCCCTTATTGTAAATCTTATTCCTGATGCGCTAATGTTGACCTTTTTTCTTTCTGCCATATTAATATCATCATTTTTGCACCGGATTTTCTCTAAAATCATATTAATTTTAGCATCCATATTAATTAGCATCTTCCATAAGTCCTGATTTGTTGGCATGTCTGGCAAATCAGTATTGTATAATCCCCTACCTTTCTCATGTCCCTCATCACTTTCTTCCAATTTTTCTATCTTTTTTACAACTAATGGTAATGTATCATCTATCCTAAAATATTCCCTTCTACAATGACTTTTTAATTTTATTAACCTTCCATCTATTCCTGTGATCTTTCCACAACAACCTGCTTCTTTGGTCGTAATTATCACAATAGTTCCTATTGATATACCAGGGATATGTTCATCTGCATTCAGGACAAGGGTCTCTCTATCGGCTGAAACAATCTTTGCACTATATTGGGTCGTATCTGATGGTAGCCTGAAATAGATTGTATCTCCTTGATTAATCTTCATTTGCACTTCCCCTTCCTATATCTGTCTGTAAAAATGCATCAACTACATGTTTATCAAATTGGGTGCCCGAATTTTTTTTTAATTCATTAACAGCAAATTCATGGGTTCTTGCAGACCTATAAGGTCTTGATGAAGTAATAGCATCATAGGTATCAGCCACAGCAAGTATTCTTGAAATAAGAGGGATCTTTTCGCCTTCTAATCCATGTGGATATCCCTTGCCATCAAATCTTTCATGATGATAAAGGATAAGCTCCCTTTCCTTTGGAAAAAATTTTAATGGCTTTACAATATTGTCTCCTATGACAGGGTGTAGTCTTATCTCTGCTATTTCTTCCTCGGTAAGTCTGCCCTGCTTTAAAAGCACTGTATCCCTTATGCCTATTTTCCCTATATCATGGAGATATCCACCGAATCTTATTGCATCTATATCCTCTGCGCCAAGGTTCATCACCTCTGCTATATGGAGGGCATACTGCGTAACCCTTTCAGAATGATTTTTAGTATATGCATCCCTTGCCTCTATACTTAGAACAAGGGATTTAAGCGTATTTATAAGATTATTGTAAAAGACCTCATAGAGGGCATTATTCTCTATCTTCATAGCAGCCTTTCTTGCAAAAGTGAGCGCGAGATATATCTCATCATCTGTAAAGGATGTGCCGTCAACCCTATCAGAGATATTAATAATTCCAAAAACCTCAGAATTTATTGTTAAAGGAATAGATAAAAATGGAGAATTCAGGACAGAGCCTTTCAGTGGATGAAGGGCACATGAGGGTAGTATAACATGCTTTTTTGTCCTTATAACTGTTTCAAAAATCGTATTATCAAGAGGTATATCCCTTGCTTTTATTCCTATTGCATTTTTAATCTTTAGATTACTATCCTCAACAATCCCGAATGATACCTCCTTTGCCATCATAAGCCTTGAAGCCATCTCTACAAGTCTCTCATAAAGTTGCTTATTGTCATAGATTCTATCCAATTCATCGCTAATAGATTGAAGAAGGCTTATCTCCTGAAATTTCTTAAACAACTCTGAATTTAACTTTTCTAAAGAGGACTCAAAATTCCTTCCATCTGTAAGACTGCCTAATAGCCGCCTCTCCCCTAATATCCTGTTAGTTGTAGCTATCACCTTATTAATGCTGAAGGGTTTTGTTATAAAATCCATCGCTCCCTCTTTCATAGCGCTTATAGCGCTCTCAATTGATGAATTGCCTGTTATAACAATTATAGGAAGAAAGGGATTAATTGTCTTTAGTTCTCTAAGAAGTGCCATTCCATTAAGTCTTGGCATGGTGAGATCAGAAATAACTATATCATAATTGTTATTTTTAATCTTTTCTAATCCTTCAAGTCCATCTTCTGCAGTATCAGTGATATAATTGCCTGAGCCAGAAAGTATAGTAGATAATAAATCCCTTACAATTGGGTCGTCATCAATTATTAATAGCTTG
>CAZIMB010000020.1:7422-27564 GCA_964540275.1 uncultured Nitrospirota bacterium
TATTAATAGCTTGCCCTTTTCCATCTTCTCTCTCCACCCTTTTTTTAATTATTTCTACTTCCTGCTCCGTAAGAATCCCATTTTCTTTAAGTCTTTCTATATCTTCAAGCCACGAAACCTTTTCATTAAATCTATTACTATCTGAAACCCTTTTTGCACGTTCAATATTACGATAAGTCTCTCTAAGATTTTTTTTGAGATCCCTATTTTCTTTGATTAGTTCAAATTTCTTAAATGCCCTTTCAGCAAGAAATATAATTTCCTGAATCTTGAATGGCTTAGTCAGATAATCATATGCCCCTTCCTTAATTGCCTCAAGAGCCGTATCAAGAGTTCCATAAGCTGTAAGTATAACTACAAAAATATCTGGGTTGTTTTTTACAGCATATTTAAGTACCTCAACCCCATCTGCACCAGGCATTCTGAGGTCTGTTATAACGAGATTTATTTCTTCTATACTAATTAATCTTATTGCCTCAATCCCATCCTTTGCACATAAGACATCATACCCCTCTTTAGAAAGGATTGTGCAGACCACTTCCCTTGCTATCTCATCGTCATCAGCAATAAGTATCCTGAAGTCCTTCCTGTGCATATCACTTTACATCCCTTATCCTTTCTAACACCTCACTACGAGCCTGCTCAAGCATCTGCCTCTTCTTAGCATCATCCGATATACTAACTATATCGCGAGGCTCTTCATTGCCTTTTTCAAGAAGGACTGAGGGTTTTAGCTTTGAAATCCTGTTATATACTTGCATTACCTCATTAAATTGAAAAGGGAATATTGTCATCTTATCTGCCTCCATGCAGACCTTATTTCCTTTAAAAGGAACTCTATATGTCTTATCTTTTCTATATCATTCCTTATATTTGCCCTTGTAATCTCAGTGATCATGTAAATGTAGAGTGCTTGCAAGTTTTTAGCAATTTCCCCTCCAACCTCCATATTAAGTGAGGAAAGGAGTTCCTCAATAATGGCTACTACCTTTGATATGCTCTGATTTTTCTTGCTTATCTCACCCTGATTTATATAAAAGACAGCCCTGTTAAGATGCTCTATAGCCCCGTCATAAAGCATTATAATTAGGTCAACAGGTGATGCAGATGTCTTGACCATAGTGTTTGTGTAAGCCCTTTGTGCATATTGTAGATTCATTATTTACCTCCATTTATCTTTGATAAAATGCTAAATTGTTGGTTTAGATAGTCGCTACTCTGTCTTAACTGTCCAATGGTCTTTTCTAAAGCAATAAACCTCCTTCTATACTCTGTCTCTCTTTTTTCAAGTATTCTTTCTATGTTTTCTATCCTGTTTTCTATAAACCTAATAGAGGATTTTGCCCCTTCTGTCCTTGCAGGTATAAAGTCTCTTATATAAGTATTAATACTTGATTCAAGTGCTATAGCCATAGAATCAAATGTATCTATCACTGCCTGTGGGTTATTCTTCATAGCATTTTCTAACCTTGAACTATCAAGGGAAAGAACTCCAAATTTATCATGGCTAAGGCCAAAGCTCAAAAGGGTACTGCCAGAATAGGAATCTGTTATAATTGTCCTCAATCCTTCCCTAATTGTTCTTAAAGAACTATCAGCCTCTAATGCCTTGTCTTTGCCGGTTAAATTTTTTATGGTATTAATGACTGAGTTGTATGCAGAGACAAAGGAATTAATATTACTTATTATCCTTGAATCATCCCTTGATATAGAGAGATTAATTGTATTTCCAGATGAATCCCTTTTAAGATTTATAGTAACCCCTGAAATGAGGTTATTTATAGAATTTGAGCCTCTTGTTATTGTTAGTCCATTAATTGTCAGAGAGGCGTCAATCGCTGCCTGCGATTGTGTCATGTTTGTTATACCACCTATTACATTGCCGTTTGCATCATATTCCGCATTAAAGGCAAGTCTTGAAATCCCTGAATTATCCGTCTCCTCAGGGGTCTCTTCAAATAAGCCATTATTGTCTTCATCAACTAATATTTTGATCCTATTTGATGCCCCTGTTGAGTTAGAGGATAATACAAGCCTGTATCCAGAGCCGTCATTTATAATAGATGCCCTAACACCTGCATTTGAATTATTAATCGCATTCCTTATATCTGATAATGTATTGTTTGATGAGTCAATTGTTATATCTAAAGGTGAATTGTCTCCAACCTGGATCCTTAATTTTTGTATCCCATTAGTTGAAAGGTCAGCAACCTCCTCATTTTCAGAGGCAAATTGGACAGAATATATGGATTGGGATGATGCAATATTATTTACCTTTATGTTATAACTGCCTTCTAAGGCAGAGGATGTTGCAGTTGCTGTCAAAACAGAACTATCTGATGATGAGGCAGTAATTGCTAAAAAGGAATTTTTCTTAAGGGTAGATAGGGAGTTTTTAAGTGTTGTAAGGTGGCTTGATATTTCTCCATATGAACTTATCTTTTTGTTAAAATCATTTTTTTTCCTTGATAGCATCTCAACAGGCCTTCTTTCTAAAGCCATAAGCTGTTCTATAATCTTTCCTGTCTCAATACCTGAAAATATGCCCGTTGATGATGTTATAGCCATTTTATACCTCTAAATGAAAAAGGTTTTTTATATTCTCTTTCCATGCAGAGACCATCTTCAAATACTCCTCTGGTGGTATCTGCCTTATTAAATTACCTTCAGAATCTGTTATCTTTATAACGACATTTTTTTCTTCATCCAGTGCAAGAGATGCCTTATAGGCAGGGATAACCCTTGTCTTTACCTCTTTTTCAATCTCTTGTATTGTTATAAAATCCTCTTTTCTTACCTCTTTAGATTGTGATATCCTTTCATCCTTTTGAACCTTATTTAAAGGATTTAGACTTGCTGAATTTATGTTTAATCTTATCTCCATCTTCCCAGCCTTAACTGCTAAAATTTAAAAATGGGGCGGGATTGCCGCCCCATTTTCTGAAATTACCTCTGTAAAAGGGCAAGAACATTCTGTGGCTGTTGATTTGCCTGTGCAAGCACAGAGATACCTGCCTGCTGGAGTATTGATGCCCTTGTCAAATTTGCAGTCTCTACTGCAAAGTCAGCATCCATGATCCTTGAACGGGCTGCTGTTATATTCTCTATTATGTTATTGAGATTTGCAATTGTGTAATCAAGTCTGTTGTTGATTGCACCGAGATCACTTTTATGTCCAATCACGGTGTTAATAGCACTCTGAACACTATCAATTGCTGTCCGGGCATTAGTTTTGTCAGTGAGATCACCAGCGCCACCAGAAAACAAAGTGTTAATCTGAACATCAATTGCTGACAATGATATTCTATTATCAGAAGCATTATCAGATCCTACCTGGAAATCAAAGGAAACTGAACCATCAAGAACATTTTGATTATTAAACTTCGTAGAGGTTGCTACTCGGTCTATTTCTGCGGCAAGCGCCTGATATTCATCGTTAAGAGAGCCTCTATCTGTATCGGTATTGCTGTCATCAGCAGCCTGAACTGCAAGTTCCCTCATTCTCTGGAGCATATTGTGGATTTCATCAAGACCGCCCTCAATTGTCTGAACAACAGATATTGCATTGTTTGCATTTCTTGCAGCTTGGGTTAATCCCCTTATCTGGGCTGTCATACGGCTTGCAATACCGATGCCTGCTGCGTCATCCTTAGCTGAGTTGATCCTTAGGCCTGATGAAAGCCTCTGCATAGCTGTTTGTAAGCTCGCCTGTGTCTTTCCTAAATTTCTCTGTGCATTTACTGCACTGATGTTAGTGTTAATTACCATTGCCATAGTTTTTTCCTCCTTGAATTTTAGTGTCAGTGTTTAGTTTAAAAAACCATTCACTGATCACCATTTTTTAAGGCATCCGTGCCTTTTTACAAGCTATGAGCTTGTTTTTTAGGATCAGGCATTATCAATTTTTTGACCTTCTTCACCTCCCTTTCTGCCATTTTTTGATCCTTTAATTTCTTTATCGGAATAATAAAAAAAAACTTTAGGGGTGATTTAATTAAAAATTGGATAAAAAATGATTAGTACATCTAAAACCCTCTTTTGCATATAGATAAACACTTTCTAAAGGCTTTGATTCTATGGACTGGTTTGTTTTATTAAAAAATAATAGATGTGCCTTCTATGACTATTTTGTGCTATTTAAATATCTGATTAATGCCTTTATTTCTCTTTTTGAGAGATCTTTGAATTGGGGCATTCGGGAATCTGGTTTTATGGACTTTGGATTTTTAATATATCTTTCTATCCATCTTTTACTTCTTTTATTTGTTATAGCTGTAAGGTCTGGTCCTAATGAACCTCCCTGACCTTTAAAACTATGACAACCAAAACAACCCTCTCTTTTAAAGATTACCTCACCATCAGGCAAAAAAGTTGAGGTGTAAAAAAACCAGATTGTCGATATAAAAGCTAATGCTATTAATATAGCAACTACATTAATATTCTTAATAATCATTTAGTCACTTAAATCCCCTGCCTCTATTATCTCCTTTATATAATTAAGGGATTCTATTGCTGCCTCTTTATCAACCTTTTGTATAGCAAAACCAGCATGCACAAGTACATAATCTCCTATCTCTGCCTCTTCTGGCAGGAGCATTAAATTGACCTCTCTGCGCGTCCCATATACATCTATTAATGCCTTGAACCCCTCTTTCTCTATAATTAGGGATGGTATAGCAAGACACATAGAATATCCTCCCTATAATCTCTTATATTTTCCCCCAAAAACTATGTTCCTCTCTAATTTCATGATTAGGCTTTGGTTCTAACCTGCACCCTATGCTATCAAGATAGTCAACAACTGTTTTGATTAATTTATCAAGACCAGCCTTTACCTCATTAGAAAGGCTAATGCCTAACTGGATTGTCTTTGGCTCTATACCAAAGAGAACAATATTTTTAGGCAATTCATCAGTGAGAACAGCCGTAGCTAAAAGCTCTGATATTCCGAGTTGATGGGGAGAAATTCTCATCCTGAAGCGGGCGGGCACATCATCTCCCTCAACCATAAGAACAGTGCCAGGTGTAGCTCCGCTTTTAATGGCATCTATAATTATGAGATGATCCTTCCCAGATATAAAGGGAAGTAGATCAAGACCAGATGTGCCCCCGTCTAATATCTCTACATTTTCAGGTACATAATATCTCTCTTGTATCTCCTCAACAGCTCTTATGCCAACACCGTCATCACCCATCAGTATGCTTCCAACACCGAGAATAAGGACATTCATTTTATACAGCCTTTACCTTTATTATCTCATTATGATTCTTATCCAGTACATGTATTGCACAGGCAAGACATGGATCAAAGGAGTGGACGGTCCTTAATACCTCTAAAGGCTTTTCAGGATCAATAACAGGATTATCAATCAATGCAGCCTCATAAGGTCCTAATTCGTCCTTGCTATTGCGTGGAGCTGCATTCCATGTAGATGGCACAACAGCCTGATAGTTTTTTATCTTTCCGTCCTTAATAACAATCCAGTGAGAGAGGATTCCCCTCGGTGCCTCATGAAAACCAACTCCTCTCTGTTCACCTGGTGGGAATGTAGGGGGATTGAATGTTGTATAATCACCCTTTCCTATGTTCTCCATTAATGCCTGCCATTGATCTTTTAAGGTGTCATAAAGGACAGCGCATCTGACAGATCTTGCTCCGATACGACCTATAGTGGAGTGCAATGCATCTATTCCTACTTTGGTCTTTGCAAGAGCGCTTACAGTATCAAGTAATTTGGTAACATATTTTTGTGTGGGTTTATGACCAGCAGCAAACATACAAAGAACATTAGCAAGCGGTCCTACCTGTGCAGGTTTACCCATAAATGTTGGGGCCTTTACCCATGAGTATTTGCCATTATCCTGAAAATCTGTGTATTTAGGATTAGTCTCTTCGTTCCATGGATGTTTGTCCCAGTCGCCATCGTACCATGAGTGCTTTATGCTCTCTTTTACATTATCTTTAAAGAATTTATCATCAAAGCTTGTTATTGGCTGATATTTACTTATATCCCCATCAGGGATATATCCACCAGGAAGAATAAATTTAGTGCCCTTCGTATCAATAGGCATATCAGGCGCTGATAGATAGTTTTTGACACCTGACCCATATTTTGTCCAATCAGCATAAAAGGCAGCTACAACGGCAGTATCAATAAGAAGGACATTCTCAACAAAATCTCCAACCTTATCAATCAATGTCTTTATATAATATAATCTTTCCATATTAAGGGTTGCCTGGCTGTCAAGATTTATCGGATTAGCAACACCGCCTACTGCAACATTTTGTATGTGAGGCGTCTTTGAGCCAAGGATTGCAACCACCTTATTTATCTCTCTCTGATATTCAAGGGCCTGCAAATAATGATGTGCTGCAAGCATATTCACCTCTGGCGGCAGTTTCATCGCAGGATGACCCCAATAGCCGCTGCCATAAATACCAAGCTGGCCAGAACTGACAAGGGTCTTTAACCTGTCCTGTGATGCCTTTACTAATTCATAGCTATTATAAGGCCATGGAGATAATTTCTGACCAAGACTTGCGGTTGCCCTTGGATCTGCCTTAATTGCAGATACTATGTCAACCCAATCAAGGGCTGCGAGATGATAAAAATGCACTATATGGTCATGAGTTGCATGTGCACCCATCATCATATTTCTTATATACTGGGCATTAAGTGGCACTTCTACCTTCAAGGCATTCTCTACCGAACGCACCGAAGCCAGTGCGTGAACAGTTGTTCAAACACCGCAGAATCTTTGTGTAAATATCCATGCCTCTCTTGGATCCCTTCCTCTAAGAATGTTTTCAATGCCACGCCACATCTGCCCCGATGCCCATGCATTAGTTACCTTTCCTCCATCTATCTGGCAATCAATTCTCAGATGCCCTTCAATCCTTGTTATAGGGTCTATAGTTATCCTTTTTGACATACACACCTCCTAAGTTTATAAAAATTTTAATAACCTTTAATGTTGAGTCTCTGGAAAAAGGTTAAGATACTTAGCACAGACCTTAAATCCTAATATAGCAAAGGCTATAAAACCTGCAGTAACTCCAAATTCCATCCATGATGGGAAATAGTCTGCCCCTGCCCTGCTTGTATATTCTGAAAGTCCAAAAATTGCTACATTTAATCTATTAAGCACAATACCTATAATCACCAAGATATTAATAGCCAATAAACTATTAATTCTCTCCCTTATCTTTTTCATAGACAAAAGCACTAGCGGTATTACAAGACCAATTATCATCTCAAGCAGATACATATTAGATGTTACAGTTCCAGCAAAGGCGGCTTGAATCCCTGGACCACTGAGCAATTGATAAGCCTTCATTATGAAATAGATACCACCTACAATAAGTGACCCCTTTGCAAGGCCATAAAGTATATCCCTTGGTGCCTTGTGTTTTAAAAATCTTTCACTTAAGATTGTTTCAAAGCTGACCATATTAAGGGCCAAAAAGATTGCCGAGATCAAAAACATGTAAGGCAGCAAACTGGTATACCATAGCGGTGAAAGTTTCGTAGGCAAGATAAGATATACAGCACCGAGAGATGACTGATGAAGGGTTGACAAAAGCACCCCAAAGAGAACTACTGGCACCATAACCTTATTTATAATACTTAGCGCCCTTTTCATGCCAAACCTTTCAAATATCATGGGACTTGATTCTATTGCTAAGGTAGTCGTGTAGAGAACAACATGTATGGCAACAATAAACATTATAGAGTTTACCTGCCACATAACCATAGGATGCCAAATCCTGAAGGACTGACCAATATCAAGGAAAATAGCAAGGGCAGCTAATAGATACCCAAAAAATGCATTAAGAATAGCTGGACGCACAATCGGCTTATATTTTTTCCAGTTTAAGATATAAACAGCACCAGCTATTACAAATCCTCCTGCAGCCATTGCTACTCCACCGAGCACATCCATGCCTATCCAGAATCCCCAGGGCCAAAGGTCATTTAAGTTAGTGGCTGCACCAAGCCCAAAGAGCATACGATAAACTGCCAATATTAGTCCAAAAATAAGAACAACAATTAATGCCTTTGTAGTTGGTGTCATCATCTTTATTTCATGTTTATTTGTCATGGCTACACCCCTTTGTCTTTATCCTTATTTTTAGTGAGATTTTTTGTTATAGCCCATGTTGCTGCTCCGCCAATTAGAATGCCGGCAATAACAGATGGAATCTTAGATATATATGCCCATGTTAAATCAGGAAGATGGACATCTGTAAGATTCTTGTCAAAACCAAGAAGGTGAAAGGGGACACCGGCAAGTAATAGATACTGCGTTCCACCAACCTCATTTAAACCGTATATGTGATTTATATATTGAGAGACCGGGCGGCTAATTCGATATTTTGAATCAACGGTCTGTACTGGAAAGTCATATTCTGTTTGGGCCTTAAGAGTTAATCGTCTTTCAGCCTCTTTTTTCAAATCAACAACTTTGCCAAAGATTGAAGCCCCCGTAGGACAAAACTCACAGCAGGCAGAATACTTTCCTTCCTTGTATCTATGGCGGCAGAGTTGACATTTTCTTACTTGAGGGCTTGTCTTGGACCATTCATATTTTGGAATCCTGAAAGGACAGGCAAGCTGACAGTAGCGGCAGCCTATACAGCGATTCTCTTCATAGTATACAACACCATTAATAGGATCCTTTTTTAAGGCAGCTACGGGGCAAACAGAAACACAGGCAGGACTAATACAATGAAGACAGTGAATCTTTATAAAGGAATAACCATCCTCTACCTGATCTTTATTAATCCCCTTACCGCTTTTATAAACCTTAATAACATTGAGGGTCTTTTCTGTAAGGTCTGTTCCAGCGTCCCACATCTCAAATTCCCTGAAGGGCTCATAAGGAGGGCTTGTCATCCCTTCGGTATAAAGTCCGCCATCTACAACACTATTGAAGACCTTACAGTTAACCATACATGATTTACAGCCAATACATAATGTGGCATCATATAGAATTCCCACTGCCTCTGGTGGGAGTTCCTTCGGCATAGATGCCTCTGCAGGCAAACCTTGAGCTGCAATAAGGAGGCTACCGCCAGCAACAGACTTAAGGAAATCTCGTCGGGTTATAGCCATAGCTTATTCCTCCTCTTTTTTCTCTTCTTCTGATCTCTTTCCAAGTCCATATAATAATGCTGAACCAGCAGCTCCTATTGCAAGACCAGCAGCACCAGCAGCGAGTGCCTTTACACCAGGGGAAACCTCTTCCTTGCCAGGAAATGCCTCGGAGAAGAAAGTAGGCGGAGTAATATACTTTGGCCTTGCCGGAGAGTGTAGGGCAAGGGTAAATCCAACCCCTTCCTCTGTACAACCAAAACAGGGATGTCCTGTCCCGACCGGCCAGGCTCCAGAGCCAACATCATTGAAAAGAATACTGGGACAATTTGCAAAGGTCTCAGGACCTTTACAACCTAATCTATATAGACAATATCCATTTCTATGCCCCTCATCTCCAAACTGTATAGCAAATCTGCCTGCATCAAAATGAGGTCTTCTTTCACAATGTTCATGTATAAGCCTTCCATAAGCAAACTTTGGTCGTGCCTTTTCATCAAGTTCGGGCAGTTTATTAAATGTCAGGAAATGAAGAACTGTAGATAAAAAGTTATAAGGATTAGGCGGGCAGCCAGGTATATTAACCAAAGGGACATTTATACCCTTATCCTTAAGTATCTTATGGGCAGGGGTTGCCCCTGTGGGATTTGGACTAGCAGAAGGAATACCTCCCCAGGAGGCACAGGATCCAATAGCTATAACTGCTGCAGCATCACGTGCCATCTCTTGAAGAAGTGAAAGGACTGTCTTCCCTCCTATCTTACAATAAATGCCATTGTCCTTAACAGGAATAGAGCCTTCAACAACAAGGACATATTTTCCTTTGTTTTCTTTCATAGCCTTTTCACGCCATGCCTCTGCCTGATGCCCTGAACCAACGATAAGAGTCTCGTGATATTCAAGGGATATAAGTTCTAGAATAAGCTTTTCGAGAGTTGGGTGATTTGTCCTTAAGAGGGTTTCTGTACAGCCAGTACATTCCTGAGCTGACAACCATAAAACTGGGGGTCTCTTCTTTGTGGTAACTGCCTCTGCAATCTTTTCTCCCATTGCAAGAGGAAGCCCCATTGATGCTGCTATAATAGTGCAGAACTTTATAAAATCCCTTCTTGAAACACCGCTTTTTTTGATACCTTGAGGAAGTCCTATGCCTTCTTTTGTCTCCATACTTATTCCTCCTTTTTTTTATCAAATATCTTACTTTTGTTTTAAAATAAGCGTAAGATAATATGTTTATAAAACTATCTATAATGTTTGCTTATAAATTTATATCATATTTTAATTGTTCGTCAATATAGTTTTACTGATTTTATAATCTCAAAACTTCATCATATTTTTATAAAAGCTCTTGTACATTTAAAAAATCTTTTTATCTCCAAAAACTTTTACATTGACCCATTTGCACTAAGGTTGTATCCATGCTAATCTTCTCACCTCAAAAGAGAAAAGAAGGGAAACATAAAGGGACTCCTCATTTAAATATGGTAATTATTTAGCAAAAATATGCTCTGTTTGACACTAATAATTTCTTTTAATTATCATAAAATATAATGAGTTCAACCCCTTTATTAGGACAGCTTTTATTAAAAGCAAAGTTGATAACTGAAAGTCAACTTAATGAGGCCCTCAAGATACAAAAAATAGAAGGCAAAAGACTCGGTTCTATTCTTGTTAAGCTTGGTTACCTATCAGAGGAGACCCTAATCACATTTTTAAGCAGGCAATATAATGCCCCTGCCATTAATCTCTCTGACCTAAAGATTGACACTAATGTAATAAAGCTCATTCCTATAGAGACCGCAAAAAAATATAAGATTATGCCTTTATCTAAGGATGGCTCATCCCTTAGAATTGCAGTTGCAGACCCATCTAATAACTATGGCATAGACGAGGTCCGTTTTCTTACGGGAATGAAGATATCTATACTTGTAGCTTCTGAATCCGCTATAGACGAAGCCATCGAAAAATATTATCCAAAAAAAGAAATACCAAAAGTTCATTCTACTAAGGCAAAATCAGGAGAAAAACTCCTTGCAGAAATAGAAGACCTGAATAAGATTATTGGAAGTGCACTTGAAGATATAACAGTTGTAGAGGAAAAAGAGGAAAAAGAGGCTGTAAAAGAAATTGATGCCCCTATCGTAAAACTGGTTAATGGAATTTTGACTAATGCTGTAAAAAGCGGCGCAAGCGATATACATATTGAGCCAGGTGAAGAGATATTGAGGGTCAGATATAGAATAGATGGTGTCTTACAGCCTGTTCTTAAACTTCCCACAAAAATGAAAAATGCTATCACATCAAGGATAAAGATAATGTCTAACCTTGATATATCTGAAAGGAGACTACCTCAGGATGGTAGGATAAAATTGAAGTTTGGTGATAACAAGGAGGTTGACTTTAGGGTATCTACCCTCCCTACCCTTTTTGGTGAAAAGGTAGTTATGCGTCTACTTGACAAGTCAAGTCTACAATTAGACCTCACAAAATTAGGATTTGATGAAAAGCCTCTTCAGGATTTTATGGAGGCAATTGAGAAACCCTATGGTATGATACTTGTAACAGGTCCTACAGGAAGTGGAAAAACCACTACACTCTACTCTGCTCTTTCCCAATTAAACAGGCCTGGTGTAAACATCATGACAGCTGAAGACCCTGTTGAGTATAATTTCTTTGGAATAAATCAGGTTCAGATAAAAGAAGACATTGGATTGAACTTTGCTGCTGCATTGAGGTCATTCCTCCGTCAGGACCCAGACATAATAATGGTTGGTGAGATTAGGGATTTTGAGACAGCAGAGATTGCTGTTAAGGCGGCCTTAACAGGACACCTTGTATTAAGCACCCTTCATACAAATGATGCACCGAGCACAATAACAAGACTTATAAATATGGGAGTAGAACCTTTTCTTGTATCTGCCTCTGTTATATTAGTATTAGCTCAGAGACTTGTAAGAAAGATATGCGTTCATTGCAAGGAAAAACAAGAGGTCTCTGAAACAGCCCTGCTTAAGATAGGCTTCCCACCAGAAACTATTAATAATCTGACATGCTATATGGGCATGGGTTGTCCTGCTTGTAACAATACAGGATATAAGGGAAGGATAGCCCTTTACGAGGTCATGCCTGTTAAAGAAGAACTTAAGGAGCTAATTCTGCAAGGGGCTTCAGCAACGGAAATTAAAAAAGAGGCGGTAAGACTTGGCATGGTTACCTTAAGAAAAAGCGGCCTTAAAAAGGTTATGGAGGGCATTACGACTATTGAGGAAGTAATGAGGGTCACGTTTGAGGACTAAAACTATCTTATCCTTTCAGGATATTTATTTAGCTAAGATGAATTAAAGCAAGGCCTCTATCTCACTTATAAAATTCTTGTCAGTCCAGTCCTGTTCACCAAAGTATCTTCCTGATATAATACCTCTCTTATCTATAATAAATGTTGTTGGCAACATAAAGACCTTATATAAAGACCTTGAAACACGGAAATCGGAATCTATAACAATAATAAAGTCTAAAGGGTTATTTTTCGTAAATTCCTTTATTACAGATACTGACCTGTCAGTAGAAACCGCAATTATGACTAACCCCCTATTTTTGAGTTGTTGATATAGCTTATTCATTGATGGTAGCTCTGCCTTACAGGGTGGGCACCAGGTTGCCCAAAAATTTAGTAGCACCACCTTACCTTTAAATGATGAAAGATTGACAGGTTTTCCCTCTAAATCCTTTAGTGTAAAGTCAGGTGCCCTTTGTCCTACCAATTTCTCAATATTATATGAAGAATCCTGAGCAAAGGCATTAGAATAAAGAAGAGGGAGCATAGAATAGAGAACACAAAAGATAGATAACATCAGATAGATATTCTGAGGATAAATGACTGATTTCTTTTTAAAGGCCTCTGTTCCATGTTCTGACTTCTGGTTTGATACCTCTGATACAGGATATTTAAACAATTTTAGCATCCTTTAAGACTGCCTTTAGTTTTTCCTTGTTTGCCGATGACATCTCACATAAGGGCAGCCTAAATTCCTCCTCAATCTTTCCCATCAAGGCAAGTGCTGTCTTAACAGGAATAGGATTTGTCTCAATGAACATGGCCTGGTTAAGAGGCTCAAGTTTATAATGCAGTTGCCTTGCCTTTTCAATATCACCCTTTTCCCAGGAACTACACAATTCTGCAACATCCCTTGGCGCGATATTTGCTACCACGGAGACTACACCCTTTCCTCCGAGGGAAAGCAATGGTAAGGTGGTGAAGTCATCTCCTGAAAGGACTGTTATCCTCTCACCGCATAATCTTATTATGTCACTTACCTGTTTCATATCTCCTGTTGCCTCTTTAATAGCAACAATATTTGGCAATTCAGCAAGACGCGCTACAGTTGATGGAAGCATATTAACAGCAGTCCTTCCAGGCACATTATAAAGAACAATTGGTATATCAATCGTCTCTGCTACTGTCTTATAATGTCTGTAAAGTCCTTCCTGAGTTGGTTTATTATAATATGGTGTCACAATCAGTGCAGCATCAGCACCTAACTCTTTTGCCTTTTTTGTTATGGCAAGTGTCTCTTCTGTGGAGTTTGACCCTGTTCCAGCAATAACGGGTATTCTTTTATTAGCAGCCTTAACAGCAACCTCTATAACCCTGTAATGCTCCTCATAATCAAGTGTTGAGGCTTCTCCTGTGGTTCCACAAGGCACAATGCCATTTGTCCCTTGAGAAATATGCCATTCAATAAGATCTCCAAAAGTCTTCTCATCAAAATTACCATTCTTAAAGGGTGTTACTATAGCAACTATTGAACCTTTAAACATACTGTCCTCCTAATCTGATAAATATTCTCTCTTTTCCTTTTCTGGATTAAAATCCAGATTAATTAAATAAACATAAGACCAGATCTATATTTATTTTTGTCTATCTCCTTACACCACTTTACAACAGCAAGTCGCAAAGTGGATGGTTTTTCTAAAATCTTTAGCATAATAACCCTGCCAGGCGTGAGTTCATAGTCTGTAATAATACCTATACCTGACTCGCTTATATCAATAGAGCCTGCAGACTTTATAATCTCTGAAGAAGTCTCTTCTGATATACATTTCAAAGACTTATCATATTTTTGTCTTTGTTTTTTTCTTAATCCCCTTTTCCCTTCCAATCATATCTCCTTAAAGAAAAAAATAATCAGTTTAGATCCTTATTAATCATCAAACCTGCCCTATATCTATTTCCTATCTTCATGCTCCATTTTACAATAGCTATCTTATATTCCTTCTGATCCTTTTCCTTAATTAATAACATCTGCCCAGGCTCAATATAGGTATCACTTACTATACCTATTCCCGTATCACTTATATCAACTGTAATCCCTGGCTTAAATGTTTTAATCTTTTTACCCATTAAGGCATACTCAAAATGGACAGTGTAAACCATCCTTTTATGCTGTCTCCTCTCTTGAGTTCGGCCTGGGAAATCATAAAAATAGCCTTCAAACACCTCTACAGCAGGTCCTGTCATATATACATGATTATTTTCGTTCCATTCAATGAATAACTCCCCACCAGGAAGTCGTACAATAACCTTCCTATCCGTAAGATTCTTAAGTATTGCAGCAACTGCTGAAGCAGAAGCGCCAGTACCACATGCAAGGGTCTCACCAGCTCCCCTTTCCCATACCCTCATAACTAATTCCCTTCTGTTTAAAACATTTATAAATTCCACATTGGTCCTCTTAGGAAAAATTTCATGTTTCTCTATCTCAGGACCATATAAAGACACAGGAAATTCATTAATATCCTCATCAACAAAAATCACTGCATGTGGATTTCCCATTGAGACAGTAGTTATTTTAAATAACCTGTCCTTAATTTTTAATGGAAAATCTATCAATGGTTCAGATGATTGTGTATTCAATTTTACAGGGATTTCACAGGGGACTAATATGGGTTTACCCATATCTACCCTCACATATTCCCCTATCCTTTCAGGTTTTATTATACCCGCAAGGGTTTCAATCTCAAGTATATCCTTTTCTGAAATCTTTCTATCCCATATGTATTTGGCAAGGCATCTGATGCCATTTCCACACATCTCAACCTCTCCGCCATCTGCGTTGAATATCCTCATCTTAAAATCCGCAATCCCTGAGGGATAAAGCAAAAGAAGTTGATCTGCACCTATACCAAACCTTCTGTTACAAATCCTTTTGCTAAATTCAGATAAAACATTATCACCTATATCCTGTTGATACTTTCTAAAATCTATAACCACAAAATCATTACCCAATCCATGCATCTTGGCAAAGAAAATCTTCATTAAAAACCCCTTTTCTGCCTTTTTAAATAATTCTTATTAGGGCATACGCTCTAATTTTAATAGATTCTCAAAAAGTCAAAGAATTTTTTGGTCTATAAATTGAGTATCTACCCCTTTTGTTTATAACAGAAATTTATTATGGACAGATTCGAAAATCCGTACATTTATATAAATTCGGGAATTATCTCTCCCCTAACAAGGTCATTATAATTTTCCCTCTTTTTTATAAGGGCAAAACTATTGCCTTTTACTAATACCTCAGCAGCGCGAGGTCTGCTATTGTAGTTTGATGACATTGTAAATCCATAAGCACCTGAGCTCATTACAGATAGGTACTCCCCCTTTTTAGGTAAAGGAATTTCCCTATCCTTAGCAAGAAAATCACCTGATTCGCATATTGGACCAACGATATCAGCAATTATCTTTTTCCTACGATCTTTAATCACAGGCTGGATATGATGGTAAGAACCATATAAAGAAGGCCTTATAAGGTCATTCATGCCTGCATCAACAATAACAAAATCCTTTTCTTTCCCTTTTTTTAAATACAAGACCTTTGTAACAAGGATCCCCGCATTGCCAGTAAGAGACCTTCCTGGTTCAAGTATAATTGTCATTTTTCTTCCCTTAAGAAGAGGCAATAACCTTGCCGCAAGCTGTGATGGATGGGGAGGGGTTTCATCCTTATATGTAATACCTAAACCACCCCCTATATTCAGATAATCAATAGAGATATCATGCCTCTGAAGATTATCTATAAGTATAAGTATCCTCTTAAGGCTATCAACAAATGGTGAGATCTTTGTTAGTTGTGAACCAATATGTTTATGAATACCCATAATCCTTATATTTTTAAGCCTCTTTGCAAGGGTATAGTATTCAATAGCATCTTCAATTGGTATGCCAAACTTATTTTTCTTTAATCCTGTTGAAATATAAGGATGGGTCTCAGGATCAACATCTGGATTTATCCTTAATGCAATAGGGGCCTTTGTCTTCATCTGACCTGCTATATGGTCAATCTCTTGCAATTCCTGATCTGACTCAACATTAAACATAAGGATCTTGCTTTTAAGGGCATATCTTATCTCTTCTTCTGTCTTTCCAACACCTGCATATACTATTTTATTAGAAGGGATACCTGCCTTTAATGCCCTAAATAGCTCTCCTCCCGAGACTATATCAGCACCGCCTCCCTGTTTTGCAAAGATCTTTAAAATAGCTGTATTAGAGTTAGACTTAAGGGCAAAACAAATAATATTAGGATAGCCATCAAATGCCTCTTTATATGCAAGAAAATGCCTTATTAATGTATTGTAACTATATATATATATAGGAGTTCCAAACTCCTCTATTATCCTTCTTACAGGCACATCCTCTGCATATAATTCATTATTTTTATACTGAAAAAGATGCATTTTAACTCCTTATATTTATTGATAATTAAATGAAATGAGTTACAATTTATAAATGCAGGTTAAAATATGTAATTGGTTTTTTAACATAAATTAGATTAAATAGTCAAAAATGGATTTATCTAAAATTTCAAAGCCTTTTATATATAAGTATAGAAAGGAAAAAAACAAAATTTGTCAAAACAATAGTAGCACCTGTAGGTATATCAGCAACAAAAGAGATAAATATACCTGTAATTATAGATAACAGAGCTATAATAATTGATGCTACTAATACGGTCCTAAAGCTCCTGGCAATCTTAAATGCAGATACAGGAGGAAATATAATCAGGGATGAAACAAGCAAAATGCCCACCACCTTCATTGCAAGAACAACAGTAATAGCTGTAAGAAGGATAATAATCATATTTATCCTCTTTGTCTTTACTCCTAAAACCCCTGCATATTCTTCATCAAATGTTACAGCAACAATATCATGATAAAAAAGAATAATTACAAAAAGTACAACAATAGATAAAACTATAGAGATAATAGTTTCAGCCTTACTTATTGAGAGAATATTTCCAAAAAGATAGCTGAAAAGATCAACATTAAAGCCACCTGCTACACTTGCCAGTATTATTCCACTTGCAATCCCAATTGATGAAACTATACCTATTGCAGCATCACCATGAAGACTCCTTTTTGTTAATTTCAATATACCTACGGAGCTCAACATTACTATTGGAATAGATACATAAAGAGGATAGATATTCAGAAATAGACCAAGGGCAACGCTTCCAAAAGTGACATGGGAGAGACCATCACCAATCATAGAAAACCTTCTTAGGACAAGAAATACACCCAGCACAGAGCATGTAACAGCAACAAATGATCCAGCAATTACTGCCCTCTGAATAAAGCCGTATTGAAAAAAATCCAAAATCTCCATTTAATCTCTCTTACTATTTTTATGTCATATCCGATAATGTCCATAATCAATAAAGACATAGCAGGTGTGGCTGAAAAGACTTTAGTCGCAGCACTTGAGATAACATTATCTAATTTCTGTCATTAACATTGTTGGTAATTTAATAAATGATACATTTTATAATCCTTCGTTCCCAGACAAACAAATACCTTCTAAAGGCCTTAATGTCATGTAAGCCTTGCTTGATTACGAATTAGGGTCATGTCTATGACATATTAGATGCTGAGAAAATGGACCAAAATACATTGTCATGTCATGGGACATACAAAAATCATCAAAACTTCCATAAAAAACTATACTTTTATCAAGATAAAGCAATTTAGTCGCATACCTGCCTATAATGCCGATATCATGGGTAACAAGTATTATGGCTGTTTTCATATTTAGATTAAGATGATGAAGCAGGGAATAAAAGTTCTCCCTTGTCTCGGGATCAAGGGCAGTTGAAGGTTCATCAAGTATTAGAAGTTCTGGTTCATTAACCAGTGCCCTTGATATAAGAACCCTTTGCTGCTGCCCCCCTGATAGTTCGCTAAATAGAGCATTGCTCAGATCAGACATCCCTGTCAATTTCAATGCCCTATAAATAGCCTCATTATCACCTTTATTAATCCTTTTTGGAAAGCCCTTTTTTGAAATAATACCCATTCCAACTATCTCCTTTACGGTTGCAGGGAATTGAGGGTTAAAGGATATAAGCTTCTGTGGAAGATACCCAATTTTATACCATTCCCGGAAATTAGCAGGATTAGTTCCATAAATATATATATTTCCAGAGGACGGATTTATAAGGCCAAGTATTGCCTTTATAAGGGTTGTCTTGCCTGATCCATTTGGACCAGCTAACCCGATATACTCCCCACATCCCACCTTAAAGGATATATCACTTAATACATCTATAGAATTATATCTAACAAAAAGCCTATCTATGGATAATATTACTGACATTGAAGCCCAATCCTTAAATTCTTAAGATTCTGTTGCATTAAAGATATAAATGTTTCCCCTTTTTCAAACTCATCCTTTGATAGATTATGAATAGCATGAAGCTTGAGAAGTCCTACACCTGTTTCTTTAGAAATAACCTCAGCCAATCTTGGTGTCATTAACTCTTCATAAAAAATATATGTTAATCCATACTTTTTGATTATGTTAATTATATTTCTCATCATAGCTGGAGTAGGTTCTGAATCAGGAGAGACACCTTTATATGCTGAAATATACCTAATCTTATACCTCTCTGAAAGGTAGCCAAAGGCAAAATGACCTGCATGCACAAATATATCCTTTTTACAATTTGAAAGCCCCCTGTAAAATTCTTGATCAAGGGCATCTAATTTTGATTTGTATACCTCGGCATTATTAATATAAAAATCCCTATTTAAAGGATCCTTCTTAATAAGTCCAGCGAGGATATTATCTACCATTTTCTTTGCATTCCTAATATCAAGCCATATGTGTGGATCAAGGGTTATTTGCCTGCTATTTTTCTCTTTTTTATGATCATGTTTATGATCATGACCATCTTTTTCCTCAATGAATTTAATATCATTGCTTGAATCCACTATTAACAAATCCTTATTATCTATACCTTTCAGTATATCATCAATCCATGTCTCCATATATTTATTAGTAAATATAAATATATCGGCGCTATTAATTCTTATAATATCCCCGGGCCTTGGTTCAAAACTATGGGATTCAATGCCCGGAGGAAGTAAAAGAGAAACTTCAACTGTATCCCTTCCAATATTCCTTGTGAAATCATAGGTAGGAAAAAGGGTTGCTACTATTTTAAGCCTTTTATCTTCAGAGACCTCCCTCATTCTTTCGCATGAAAAGATAAATATTAATGTAAAAGTAATAATAATTAAGGCAATTTTGTTTTTCATATTCAGCAACCCTATAATTTAAAATAGCTGACTTATTGCTTTTATTAAATTTAAATGTAAGAGGTTAGACTAAAATCTTTCTTTCACAAATAAAAAAACATATTTTAAAGGCCTTAATGCCATATCTGCTTTATTTGGTCAACTTATTAAGGTTCATGCAATTTTTTCAACATCTAAGCCTTTATATGCAATACCAAAATATATTCACTGTTGGCCCTCTTTGAGCATTTATAAAAGGGATGTTATTTCACCCCTTCTTGATAAGTAATAAAGAAGTTAATATAATGAGTTAATTATTTGTAAACAATATTTATTAAACTATAGTAAAATCAAATATTAAGTTTTAATAATACAACAAACCTTGTATTCAATCAAGTTGTTTCCTAGGTATTACTGATTTTCTGTTATTCCTAAAGTCAAGTCACACTTTATTACTACTTTGAAATGTCACATT
>CAZIMB010000021.1:0-27443 GCA_964540275.1 uncultured Nitrospirota bacterium
AAGGTTATTGAATTTAGGGATGCCTGATATATGTTATAACTGCCATGATAGATCAGAGTTTACAAAGAACAATGTCCATATGCCTGTTGCTGGTGGTATGTGTACGAGCTGTCATAATCCACACTCAACAAACTATGCCTTTATACTGAATAAGGGATATAATGGTCTATGTCTGGACTGTCACGGTGATGTATCTAAAAAACCTCATGTAATAAAAAGGGGACATCCTGTTGGATCCGACGGAAGATTAAATGATCCTGTAATAAAAGATAGGAAGTTTGATTGTGGAAGCTGCCATGTACCACATAGTTCTGATTCTGTGAAACTTCTTAGGTATAATGTCAAATCTTCTATTAAGATATGTATTTATTGTCACAAATTTAATCCTTAATAAGCCTTTTAATAAATATTAAAAAAATGGATATTAAAATAAGACTAACATCAGATGAGGTTATAGAATTATCAGAGGAGCAGAGTCTTTATTCTGCCCTGAAGAATTCCGGCGTTTACATCCTTGCACCATGTGGTGGTAAGGGGACATGTGGAAAGTGTAAGATAAGAATTATTGATGGACAATATGAAACCTTTTCTTATGGTAAATTAACAAGGAAAGAAATAGATTCCCGTTTAGTACTTGCCTGCCAAACAGTCCCTAAAGGAGATTTGATTGTTGAAATACCCAAGGAGTCCAGACTTGTAGTAGGTGATAAGATAGCTATTGCTAGGACAAAAGACCTTGTAGAATATCTAAAGTCATATGGTGTAGATATATCGCCATCAGTGAAAAATATGTGTATTGAGCTACCCCACCCAACCATCAGTGACAATATAAGCGACTTGGAGAGATTAAAAAGGGCTATTAATGAGAAGGGATTAAAGAATGTAAGATTTTCTTATGGATTTGTATCTACAATGGCAGAAATTCTTAGAGATGCTGATTGGAAAGTAGTATTTTCCTATATTGAAGAAGATGGCTACAGTGAAGCAATTTTCTTAAACCCAATAGATAAATGTAACAGGCAATTTGGCATATCAGTAGATATAGGAACTACTACAGTGGTTGTGTATCTTGTAAATCTCTCAAATGGGGAGATAGTAGATATAGGCTCTACTTATAATTCACAGATGAGGTATGGTGATGATGTAATAACGAGGATAATATATGCAACCGAGGGTGGCGGACTTGATGAGTTGAGAAATAGTGTTGTAACAGATATAAATTCCATAATAGGTTCCCTTCTTGAAAGGCACAATATAAAGGATTGTGAATTAATTTCTTGCACTATTGCTGGTAATACAATTATGTCTCATATATTCTGGGGAATTAGTCCTGCATATATAAGGGAAGATCCTTATATACCGACCTTAAACAATTTTCCTTTATGGAAAGCAGGGACAGCAAGGCTAAATATAAACCCTCAAGCCCCTATCTACACCCTTCCTTGTGTAGCAAGTTATGTTGGAGGAGATATTGTATCTGGCGTTCTTGCATCAAAGATGCATAGAAATCCAGAGATAACCCTTTTTATGGATATCGGAACCAATGGAGAGATAGTAATTGGCAATAATGAGTGGCTTATGACTGCTGCCTGCTCAGCTGGTCCTTGTTTTGAAGGTGGAGGGATAAGCTGTGGCATGAGAGCTACATCAGGGGCTATAGAGGCTGTAAAGATTGATCCCTATACATTTGAGACATCAATAAAGGTAATAGGAGATGTAAAGCCAATCGGTATATGTGGTTCTGGAATGATCGATGCAATATCAGAGATGTTTCTTACAGGTATTTTAGATCAGAAAGGGAATCTTGTCTCTAAAAAAACCGAAAGGGTTAGAGAAGGTGAAGAAGGCCTAGAGTTTGTAATTTACAAAGGTGATGACCTTCATCGAGATATTGTCCTTACGGAGGTTGATATAGAAAATATAATCCGTTCAAAGGCAGCTATTTATGCTGGAATTACAACTTTGCTGAAAGAGGTTGGCTTGACGGTTGATAAATTAGAAAAGATTTATATTGCTGGCGGTTTTGGAAATTATTTAAATATAGAAAAGGCTATAATACTTGGTATGCTCCCAGACATTCCAAAGGATAGATTTATATTTTTAGGAAATACATCTATCACAGGAGCGTATCTCTGTCTTTTATCTGAAGAATTAAAAAAAGAGGCAGAGGATATTGCATCAAGGATGACCTATATAGAACTTTCAGTATCAAGGGGTTTTATGGATGAGTATATGTCAGCCATGTTTCTGCCCCATACTGATATGGGGCAGTTTCCAACTGTCAGGTCTTTGAGGCCCTGAACCCTTATGATATCATAAGGATTCAGGACTTATGCACTTTATTTTACTACTCCATCGGTAAAGATTATCCTGTCAAACTTTCGATTCAATGTCTTGCTCTCAAAATTTACCATCTCCATTCCCGGCTTAAATGACATTGTTTGACCTTTTTTTACCTTCATTTTTGGTGCTGCTACCCATGTCTTTTTGCCATTCTTTTCTAGGCATACATAGGTATAACCAGAGACATCCATTGTCTCAACGACCTTTCCAGATATTACACCACTGGTTGCTTCACCTTTTGATGCTTCAGCCTTAGGAGGTGTCTTTCCTTGTTGATTCTGAGGAAATGCCTCTACACCACTTACTATTAGCATTGATGCTAAAGTTAAAGATGTGATAGATAATAGGATGTTTTTTTTCATGCTCCACTCCTTTTGATTTATATATGTTATTATAACATATAGGTGTGAATAAAAAAAAACAGCATCTTTAATCCATGATCAAATGTTTATTTGCGGATTATGGAAAAAATCTTTTGAAAATAATGTTTTAACTAAAGGGGAGATAAATATGCTGAATATTGCTGTACTTGCATCAGGCCGTGGATCTAATTTTCAGGCAATTATTGATGCTATTGAATCAGGTATGTTAAAGGCTACAATTAAATTGCTAATTGTGGATAAACCAGGTGCCTTTGCTATAGAAAGGGCTAAAAAACATTCTATTGAATACCTTTATGTAAATCCAAAGGATTTCCCAACAGGGGACGATTTTTTTAAGTATATAGCAGATGAATTAAAAAAAAGGGATGTAGAATTGGTTGTACTTGCGGGCTTCATGAGGATTGTTAGAAAACCTTTGCTTGATGCATTTCCTAATAGGATTATGAACATTCATCCTGCAATTCTACCCTCTTTTAGAGGGCTACATGGACAGAGGCAGGCAATAGAGTATGGCGCTAAAATAAGTGGATGTTCTGTGCATTTTGTAGATGAAGGGGTAGACACGGGACCTATAATTATTCAGGCAGCTATATCTGTCTCTCCTGACGATAATGAAGAGAGCCTCTCTGCAAGGATTCTAAGGCTGGAACATAAAATATTACCAGAGGCAATAAGGCTTTTTTCTGAAGGAAGAATTAGTGTAGAAGGAAGGGTTGTAAAGATAAAGGGATATGAATTAAAGGAGGATTATATAATCAATCCGCCTATAAGGTGAAGATAATATTTCAGGAGATTAAAATGCACCAATGGCCTACATTAGAAGAACAGATTAAATCAGCAGGTATTTATTATCCAAGGTCTTATGATATTATCTACAGGATAGGGTATATACTTCAAAGTATTGGCGCGACAAGCCTATTTTTATTCCTTTTGCTAAAGACTGAGGGTTATTTTATTCCTTTGATCATATTTGAGGTAGGCATAGCTATCTCCTCTATATATCTGCTTGTTTGGAAGGCTGAGATTAAAAGATTTATATTAATAATGACATTTTCTGGGATAGTCTTTCAGGCTATAAGTATATTTTTAAGTACTTTAATTCCCTTTTATGAAAAGATTTTTTTCATTGGACTTGGACTTACCCTTACAGGTGGTGCAGGATTGGTTGGCAAAGAGGCATTCTGTTTCAGGTTTAATGAGGGTTGGGCATTAATGATAATATATCCCTTGGCTGTTATCCCAAATCTATTTGGATTTTCAAGTTTTAACTATAATTTAGTTATTTCAGGTGTTATTGCAATATTACATCTCTCCTTTTTAAGGAGAAAACTATCTCAGCCCGTTTTAAAGAAATGTGAAGGAAATGTTTGTGGATTGCCCGAGAATACAAAATGAGAATTTTAGGTGGAACTGAAAAGGGAAGAAAGATAATATTTAAAAAATCCTTTTTTAAAAAGGGTTCCAATGAACTGAGACCTACATCTGCTAAGGTAAGAAAGGCTATATTTGATATAATTGGAGAAGATATAATTGATTCAGTATTTTTAGACCTATATGCAGGAACAGGGGCTGTTGGTCTAGAGGCACTAAGCAGAAAGGCTAAGGAGGTGATATTTGTAGATAATAGTCTTAATAGGGTGAAGATAATTAGGGAGATTCTTGAGAGATATCGCTTAAAGGAAAGGGCACTGGTAATAAAGGATGTGGCAAGGAATTTTCTGAAAAAGACTGAAATGATTTTTGATATAATCTTTTTAGATCCACCCTATGACTCAAATGAATTGGAGGTAGTTCTGCCTATAATTAGTGGCAGTGATATTTTGAGAGAAAAAGGTATAGTAATTGCTGAGCATTCATCAAAACAACAACTTTCCTCATTAAAGGGGTTGATATTAAAAAAGAGTTATAGATATGGAGATACATCATTGAGTGTATTTAGAAAGGATAAAGTATGAGATTAGCTATTTATCCGGGAACCTTTGATCCTATAACAAATGGTCATCTTGATCTTGTTGAGAGGGGATTAAGGATATTTGATAAGATTATTATAGCGGTTGCCCCAAGTCAGAGAAAACAGCCACTTTTTAGTCTTGAGGAGAGGATTACGATAATAAGGGAAGCTGTCAAGGATTGCAATAATGTTAGCGTAGAGGCATTTACTGGCCTCTTAGTAGACTATGTCCGAAGTAAGGGCGGCATAGGAATTATAAGGGGATTGAGGGCTGTCTCTGACTTTGAATACGAACTCCAGATGGCATTGATGAACAGAAGGCTTGATATGAATATAGAGACTGTTTTTATGATGCCCTCTGAGGAATATTCATTTCTCACCTCTACTATTGTGAAAGAGGTCGCATCTTTCGGCGGCTCTGTCAAAGGACTCGTGCCAGAGTGCGTTGAAAGGGCATTGGCAGAAAAGTTCAAAATAGTAAAGGATATTGTTGAATAGCTGTCAGTATTCAGAATAGATTTGATACTTATTTAATAACATATACACTGCTTGCCTGTGGTCCCTTTTCCCCCTGTTCCTTTACAAAACGGACCTTTGTCCCAATTTTCAGGTCTTCAAAATTATGATTTAATATACTATTTTTATGAAAATAAATCTCTACACCTTCAGGGGTTTTCAAGAAGCCATAACCTTTATCTAAAAATATAGAGCTTATGTAAGCCTGAGGCGCTTCTTCATGATGCTTAACTTCACCTCTGTGCTTTCTGGCGTAATCCTCAAGTTGGCGATAGGCCGCTTCAAATGCCTCTCTGATAGCAATAGCAAGGTCTTTTTGAGGCTGCCTGGAGATAACTATTTCCTTTCCAGGGACAGTAATATCTATGCGGACATTGTGCATTATAATGTTGTTTTGATGCCGATGAATAGCTTCAACTGTTACTCTGCATTTAATAATTTCATCGAAGATATGGGATAATTTGTCTGCCTTCCTTCTGATTTCATCTTTGATCAAATCGCTAATTTCAAGATTCCGACTCGTAATCTTTAAAGGAACTTCCATGAGATCCTCCTAAAAATGGGATTCTAAATGTTATCAATAGGCATTTTTTTAAAAAATCACCTATTTCTTATTTATCTGGGTACATTTCACAACATCAAGTTTTTGAAATCTCATGCATCCATTGCAAGAGATGCAGTCGGCCTTTTCTTTACCTTTTTTAAATTTGTTAGGTAGGTCAGGTTCTCTGATAAGGGGTCGGGACAATGAAATTAAATCAGCATCACCTTTTTGCAATATATCTTCAGCAATATTTTTAGAACGAATCCCGCCTACAATAATTACAGGGATTTTAAGTTCCTTTTTAAACAAGCTTGCCTCTTTTCTAAAGTATGCCTCCTGTTCAATACTTAAAATATCTGGTTGCGCTGTCTTTGTTCCTGACTCATACATGCCCCCACTGACCTCAATGGCATCGATGCCCATTTTTTCAATTCTTTTTGCAATCCTAAGGCTTTCTTCAGGTACTAAACCACCCTCAATAAAATCATTTGCATTTATTTTTATTAGAACTAAATAATTGTTGCCAACCTCTTTTCTAATAGCTTTATAAACTTCTTCTAAAAAATGAAATCTCCTTTCCTCATCTCCTCCCCAGTAATCATCCCTTCTATTAGTGTGAGGAGAAAGGAATTCACTGACAAGATAACCATGAGCTCCGTGTATCTGAATACCATCAAACCCAGCATACATTGCCCTTCTTGCTGCATCACCAAAGGCATCTATTATATCCCAAATCTCTTCATTTGTCATTTCCCTTGGGGTTATCTTTGTAGATGGGTCATATACTGCAGAAGGTGCAATGGGCTGTTCACCTCCAAGTAATGCGGGAAAACACTGCCTACCTCCATGGGCAAGCTGTATTATTATCTTTCCACCAAGGTTATGAACTGCATCAGTAAGACGCCGTAATTTATCTATATAATAATCATTATGTATGCAGAGCATTTGAGGCACAAATCTCCCTGAGATATGAATAAGGGTACAGCCTGTTATTATAAGACCACTTCCACCTCTTGTCAGTTCTTTGTAAAATTCTATTAATTCATCGGTAACAAAGCCATCAACATCAGCCCTTTTTTCGTATGTGGCAGAACGGACAAGACGGTTTTTAAGCTCTAATCCTGCTAAATTGAATGGCTCAAATAGCATATTTACACCTCCTACAAGTATTTTACCATTTGATTAACTATTTTTGTCCGTAACTAAATTATTTGAAAGGCTCAGAATAGCAATTTTTATAGCATTATATTGATGGACAAAAATATGTAACCCTTTTATAAGATTTCATATCTTAAGCCTTACTGCCAATTTTATTGCCTCTATCATACTTGATGGATTTGCAATCCCTTTCCATGCTATATCATAAGCTGTCCCGTGATCTGGAGATGTCCTTATAATTGGCAATCCAATTGTAATATTAACTGCCCTGTCAAAGGCTATCATCTTAAGAGGAATTAACCCTTGGTCATGATACATGCATACAATAATATCAAATTCACCTTTATAGGCTTTATGAAATAGGGTATCTGCTGGATATGGACCTGAAGCATTAATGCCTAATGTCTGTGCCTCTTTTATAGCAGGAACAATCTCTTTTATCTCCTCATCTCCAAATATCCCTGCCTCTCCAGCATGGGGATTTAATCCTGCAACTGCAATTCTGGGATTATTAATGCCCATCATATCGCATGCCCTTTTAGCGAGCATGATAGTTTGTAAGACCCTTTCTTTTTTTATTAAATCTGGAACATTCCTTAATGCTGTATGGATTGTCACAAGGATTATCTTTAATTTCTCGCTATAGAACATCATTGCATAATCTTTTGTGTTTGTCATCCCTGCCAACATTTCTGTATGTCCCGGCCATTTAAAACCAGCCATTTTTAAGGACTCCTTTGAGATTGGAGCAGTAACAATTGCATCTACTTTTTTGTTTAAAGCGAGTTCAACAGCCTTTTTTATGTATGCCACGCATGCCCTTCCACTTTCTGCAGTTGGTTTGCATCTCTGAAAATTTTTGACCTTGATTTCATCTACATCTATTATTGTTATATTATTCAGGTTTATTTTTATGTTTAATTTTAATATTGCCTCTTCAAGGACATTCCTATCGCCGATTATAATAGGTTTAAATAGACCAGATATTTTATTAGATAAGATAGCCTTTAATGTTATTTCTGGTCCTATGCCTGCAGGATCGCCTATTGTTAATGCTATTTTTTTATCAATTGCCATATTTTGTTACTAGTTGATAATTGTAGTAAAAATTCTTAGAGATTATTGTTTTTTATAAAACAGTATAGATTAGCCCAATTATCCCATTTAATGTTGAATAATATTCACATCATGGGGAGGGGAAAAATTAAAAATACTATCTTTTAAACCTGTGTTTATTTTTACATTCCTAAGGTCTATATCAATTTTATTAGAGGATTTATCTATAATTGTAATGGAAGAAATCGGAAATTCATTATCGGATAGGGAAAGTTCAATGAGGGAAATGTTTCCCATTGGTTTTTTTGGCTTTAAACCTATTCTATTATCTGACTTCATAAAGGCATCAAATTCATTTATTATATTACCAAAACCGCCCAATAGTGCTATTGGAGCCTGTCCATATGTTGCCATGTCAAATCTTGTCTTAAATGCCTGTTTCTCTTTTATCTGATAAATGATTATATCCTCTTCTGTAATGTATATAATCTGTGGTTTTTCACTTTTATACTCCCATCTCATCTTAGGAGATTTTATAAAAAAATCACCTTTGTAATTATCTATTCTTTTTAGATCTTTGATATAACTCTTTTGGATAAAGCTTCCTTTTATGTCTTGAATATTTTCATAAGCCCTTTGGATTCTTTTTACCACTTCATCAGATTGTGATGCAAAGGCAAAATAGGTAAATATTAAATATTGAATCATAAATAGTAAAAAAGCCTTGACAAAAAATATCTTTTTTTTCCAACTTTCAACTTCTGACTTATGACTTCTGACCTCTGTCCTCATCTTCTTCCCAAAAAATCCCTTGGTTTTCCAGCTCCCTTTGGAGGGCCTACAAGTCCATCCTCTTCAAGAAATTCCATAATCCTTGCTGCCTTATTATATCCTATTTTAAATCTCCTCTGAATTGATGAGATCGATACCTCTCCAATAGAACTGGCAAAATCTATGACCTGCTGATACATTTCATCCCGTTCGTCAGATTCTCCTTGCGATTTTGTAATAGTGTCTTCAATCATTATATTCTCAAATGTTGAGAATTCAGGTTTTCCTTGAGATCTTACAAAATCGGTAATTTTCCTTATCTCCTCTTCACTGACATATGCTCCATGGATTCTGACTATCTTTGCGCCTGGTACCATAAAAAGCATATCACCCATGCCAAGCAACTGCTCTGCTCCCATTGAATCAAGGATGGTTCGTGAGTCTATCTTTGATGTTACCTGAAAGGATATCCTTGCAGGGAAGTTTGCCTTTATAAGGCCAGTTATTACATCTACTGACGGCCTCTGGGTTGCCAGTATTAAATGAATGCCTGATGCCCTTGCCATCTGGGCGAGCCTTGTGATTGCATTTTCTACATCCTTTGGAGCAGTCAGCATGAGGTCAGCCAATTCATCAATAAAGACAACTATATAGGGCAGTCTTTCAGATTTTGGTGCCTGTCTGTTATATGTTTCAATGTTTCTTACACCTTTTTCGGAGAGGAGTTTATATCTTCTTTCCATCTCCAGTACAACTTTTTTCATGGCCTCTGAAGCCTCTTTGGGATCAGTAATAACAGGGGCAAGTAGGTGGGGTATATCAGCGTATGCAGAAAGTTCAAGAAATTTAGGGTCAATCATGAGCATTTTTATTTCATCAGGTGTAGCTTTATAAAGAAGGCTTATTATCATGGTATTCATAAAAACACTTTTCCCTGACCCAGTAGTTCCAGCAACGAGCAGATGGGGCAATCTAGAGAGGTCTGTTACAACTGGGTTTCCGAATATATCTTTTCCAAGTGCAAGGGTTAGGAGGGAATGGCTTTTTATAAAACTCTCTGAGCCTATTATTTCTTTTAGTGATACGATTACCTTTTGCTTGTTTGGCACTTCTATCCCGATTGTTGCCTTTCCAGCTATAGGGTATACCCTTATGCTCGGTGCTTTTAGGGCAAGGGCAAGGTCTTCTGAGAGAGATACTATTCTGTTAATCTTTATGCCAGGTGCGGGTTCAAACTCATACATAGTAACAACAGGTCCTGGATGTGCCTGTTTTATCTTTCCTGTTACATTAAAATCAGAAAGCTTTTTCTCTAAGACTGATGCTGTTATGCTTAGATCATCTTTTGATGTGTTGTAGGTGACTTCAGGGTCTTTTAAAAGATCTAATGAGGGGATAATATAACCATCACCTTTTTTATCAGGTATATGTTCAGAAAAGGATATTTGTGGTTGGGACTGGGTATCTTTATCTTCCTTGATTGTCTCTCTTTTTTCTTGATAGTCTGTTATTAATAATTCACCTTCTAAGATTTCTGGATCTTTAGTCTTTATCTTTTCGGCCTTTTTAATATTCATTATATAGGAAAATATAGATACTGGACTTATAAGGATCAGGGAAATGAGTATAAATGCAAAATTTAGTATATAAGCTCCTATAATTGAAAGGAATTTTATTGAGACAGAGGTAAAGATATAACCAATAAATCCACCAGGATTATCTATTTGGGAATTGATTGTCCAGGATACCAAATTAAAAAAGAAAGAAAGGGAGATAATAGAGAGGATTGAGCCTATTAAATGTATTCTGAATTTTTCCTTGCCAAGTACCCTTTTTAATCCATAAATAAAGAGAAATATAGGTATAAGGTATCCTCCTTTGCCAACAAGAGAGAATATAGCATCAGATATGTATGAGCCTATTATGCCTCCATAGTTTTTTACAGGTAAGTTTGAAAATGTTAATAGGGATGTATCCCATTTATTATAAGTGATAAGGGATAATAGGAGGTAAAGGCTTCCCAAGATAAAGATAACCCCTATTATTTCATTAATAGGTCTTGAGCTTTTGGGATTATTTTTATTATCTATTTTGTATTTGCCAGTCATGTGATTGCTATTCTAATTGGTTAAGATAACCTATTAATATTATACCAGCAAGGGCAAATCTATAATAAACAAAGATATACAAGGGATGTCTTTTAAGGAAATTGAGAAGAAATTTTATAGCAAAAAAGCCAGAGATAAAGGCAGAAAAAAAACCTATTGCAAATAAATCAAGGCTATAGGAATCATGATTTAAGATCAAGTCCCTTCCCTGAAATATTGTAGCACCTGCAATAATTGGGGTTGAAATGAGAAAGGAGAATCGAGCTGCTGACTCTCTTGTAAGGTTTCTGAAAAGTCCTGCTGTTATTGTTACTCCGGACCTTGAGACCCCAGGGATTAATGCTATTGACTGGGCAAGGCCTATTAAAATAGCATCAGTAAGGGTAATTTTCTGGAATTCCTTGCTTCCAATTGATGAACTTATTGATTTGTTATACCTTTCACCTAATAACATTAATATGCCGAATCCTATTAGTGTTAACACTATTAGCAAAGGATTTCTGAATGAATGCTCTACAATATCCTTTAAGAATATGCCTGTTAGGCCAGCAGGTATGGTTGCTATAAGTATAAAAAGAAGCATCCTTTTGTTGCCAAAAAAAAGATTTAGCCAATCCTTATAAAAACATAATATCAAAGCAAGAAGTGTTCCTCCGTGCAGGGCAGTATCAAATGTTAGTGTATTAACATCCCCTTCCCATCCAAAAAACCAGGGGAGTATTATTAAATGGGCTGTGCTACTTATTGGAAAAAATTCAGTAATTCCTTGAACTATACCAAGTATTGCAGCCTTAAATAGTTCTATTTCCAACATGCCTCCTTGAGAGTATCTATAACCTTAAACCTCCATTATTATAGGCATTATCATTGGCCTTCTGTCCATAGTAACTCTGAGATATTTTTTTATGGTAGACCTGATTTTTGCCTGAATAAGGGAGATATCAGAAATTACATCTTCTTGAATACCTATTAGGGTATTATTTATAAGGGTTCTTACCTCATTTATAATTTCCTGAGATGCATCCTCAAAAACAAAGCCCCTTGATATAATCTCTGGTCCTGAAACGATCCTTTTTGAGATCTTCTCAATGCCTATGAGAATGATAACTATGCCATCATGGGCGAGCCTTCTTCTGTCTCTGAGGACGATGTCCTCAACATCACCCATACTCTTTCCATCTATGAATATCCTTCCAGTATTAATTTTTCCGTTTTTACGTGCCCCTGTTTCTGTAATTTCCAATATCTGACCATTTTCCATAATAAATATATTCTCTGGTGGAATAAGGGATTTCTCAGCTAATTGGGCATGATACATGAGATGTCTATACTCTCCATGAATTGGCATAAAGTATTTAGGTTTAACAAGATTTAGCATTAATTTCAGCTCTTCCTTTGAGGCATGACCTGACACATGTATCTCTGATACCTTTTCATAAATTACATCTGCCCCTCTTTTCATTAGGTGATTTATTATCTTTCCTATTGCCCGTTCATTGCCAGGGATCATCTTTGCTGAAAGAATAACAGTATCACCCTTTTTTATACGAATATGTTTATGTTCATCTGTTGCAATCCTTGAAAGAACACTCATTGGCTCACCCTGACTGCCTGTGGTTATTATTACTACCTCCTTATCAGGTATTTCCTTAAGCCTTTCAAGTCTAACCCATGTATTTTCAGGTATCTTTAGATAACCGAGGTCAAGGGCTATCTGGGAATTTGAGACAATGCTTTTTCCGCACATAATTATACGTCTTCCGTACATTGAAGCAACATCAATAGCCTGCTGTATCCTATGAATATTTGATGCAAAGGTGGCAATTATTATCCTCCCCTTTGCCTTTGAAAATATGTCTTCAAAGGCCCTTCTTACCTCTTTTTCTGAGTATGTGAATCCTCCCTTTTCAGCATTTGTGCTGTCAGAAAGCATAATAATAACACCTTTTTCACCATATTCTGTGAATTTGTGAAAATCCATAAGTTCTCCATCAACTGGTGTAGGATCGAGTTTAAAATCACCTGTATGAATAATATTGCCAAGAGGTGTTTTAATGCCTAATCCAACACCATCAACTATGCTGTGGGTAACCCTTATAAATTCCACTTCAAAACTCCCCAGTTTGATTATATCCCTTGGTTTTACAGGTATGAGAGAGGCATTGGTTATTCCGTGTTCCTTTAATTTTTCCCTTATAAGGGCAATGGTCAGGGGTGTTCCATAAATAGGTACAGATTTGAATTTTTGATTTATATCTGCTGGATGAGGTTCAGAGGCTAATAGTTCTTTCAAAAGGAATGGTATGGCTCCTGTATGGTCTTCATGACCATGGGTAATAACTATTCCCTTCAACTTTTCTCTATTGTCAATAATATAGCTAAAGTCTGCTATAACATAATCCACTCCAAGCATGTCTTCCTCAGGAAACATCAATCCTGCATCTACTACAATAAGGTCATCAGCATATTGAAATACGGTCATATTTAGACCGATTTCTTCGACGCCTCCGAGAGGTATTATGAGAAGAGAATTATTAACCATTATAAGATTTAATGTATTATCTCCACATTTCTATTAATTCCTGAAAACTGATAGTGCCATCTAATAGCTGGTATATGACAGGTTTTGAAGGGGCTATGTCTATTTTTGTCTTTCTAATATGTATAATCTTATCAGATAGATCAAAAAATGCATCAACTATTTCAGGGTCAAACTGCCTTTCCCTCTGTTGTTTTATATAATCAAAGGCCCTTTCAAAGGACCAAGGTTCTTTATATACCCTATGAGAAGTTAAGGCATCAAATACATCAGCAATTGCAACTATCCTGCCATGTAAAGGTATGCATTCTTTTTCAAGTCCAAAGGGATAACCACTGCCATCCCATCTTTCGTGATGGCTTACAGCAATCTCTTTTGCTAGTTCAAGTAGAGGAAGCGATGTTCCTCTGAGTAATCTACTGCCAATTATAGTATGGAGTTTTACTACATTAAATTCCTCCTTAGTCAAAACAGATGGCTTAAGGAGAATGCTATCAGGTATTCCAATCTTTCCGACATCATGCATTGGGGATGCAAAATATATTAGGGCAACCTCTTCTCTGTTAATACCTATATGTTCAGCTATAAGTTTTACATAATCTGAAATCCTTTCAATATGTTTACCTGTTTCATCATCTCTAAATTCAGCAGCCTTTCCCAATCTCATGATGATCTCTAATTGTGTATGTTCTATCATTTTGACTTTTGAAAGCAGATTAGATTCCATAACAGTCTCTATACTGGACAGTTTATTATAAATTTCCTCTCTTTCCTTGATTTTTAGCATGTTTGAGACTTTTTTCTTCAATTCATCAACAAAAAAAGGCTTTATTATATAATCATCTGCTCCAAGAGAAAGCGCCTCTTTAATGCTCTCCCTATCTGCAAGCCCTGATAAAACAATAATAGGGAAATAATGATCATCTCTTATTTCTTTTAAATTTTTAAGGACATCAAACCCTGACATTACAGGCATCATCAGATCAAGGATTAAGAGATCAGGCAGGTTATTATTTTTAATAGAGCTTAGAAATTCTGATCCATTCAGTGACTTTCTGATAGTTATATAGCTTTCAGACTTTAAGACTGTTTCAACAAGTTCTATATTAGTTGGGAGATCATCCACTATATGTACAATTTTATGCATATTAATATTATTATCTTTTTGGTCTTTTATAATTTTAAAAGATTAAATAATTAAAATGCAAAAATATCCTTATAGTCTAAATAATTTCCATTGAACATAAAAAAACATCTTTTAAAGGCCTAATTTGATTAATTACTGATTACTGATTAGGGTAATTTTACTTGATATACCTTTTTTGATAAAATTCTAAAACTATGAGAAATATAAAGCTTATTCTCCAGTATGATGGAACTAATTACAATGGTTGGCAGATTCAAAAAAAAGAAAAGCTGGGCAGACATAAAATAATAACCATCCAGAGGGTTATTCAGGATGCGATTAAAAGAATAACGGGAGAAGATGTAAATGTTATTGCAGCAGGAAGGACAGATGCAGGAGTTCATGCCATTGAGCAGGTTGCCTCATTTAAAACATATTCAAATCTTTCAAAGGATGTTCTTAAAAGGGCATTAAATGCTATTTTGCCTTATGATATAAGGGTAATGGACATCTCTGATGTTTCAATGGATTTTCATCCAAGATATAATGCAAAGTCTAAGATATATTTTTATATGATATCTAATACTTCTACTGTATCTCCATTCCTTTACAGATATTTATGGACTATTGGTTATAGTTTGGATATTGATGCAATTATTAGGTGTTTAAGATTTTTCAGGGGTACTCATGACTTCTCATCATTCAGGGCAAGCGGATGTAGCTCAAAAAACAGTATAAGGACAATTATTGATATATCTATAGAGGAAGCAGATACAATATTTTTTATGAATTCTTCATTTAAGGGCAGATTTTTTAAAATAAGGATTGAGGCAGATGCCTTTTTAAGGCATATGGTTCGGAATATTGTAGGCACTATTGTTGAGGTCGGAAGAGGAAGAATGAAGCCAGATGAAATAGAAAATATATTGCTTTTGAAGGACAGAAGGTTTGCAGGACCTACAGCCCCTCCTCAAGGCCTCTTTTTGGAAAGGGTTAATTATTAGTTAAAGTTGAATATTATTATTAATTTTTTAAACTTCCTCTTCCCTTTCTATTTTTTCTAACAACTCTATTTTCTCCTGACAATCCCTGCAATATATAGCAAAGGGCATTATTTTTAGACGCTCCTCATTTATCTCATCTCCGCACTCATCGCAAATTCCATAGGTTCCTTCATCAAGTTTTCTTAAAGCAGTATCAATCTTATTAAGGGTTTCTTTATGAACACTTAAATGTCTGAGGCTTATATCTTCAGACAGGTCAATAACAGACAGGTCGCCATCATCAAGAACAGTCTCAACAATCTGCTTTTTTTCGCCTGACTTAAGTTTTCTTATCTCATTCTGAGCCTCTTTTACTATATTTTCTCTTTTTGCAATGAGAAATTTTCTTAATCTTTCTTTTCTGGTCTTTTCATCTTCAACAACAGACTTTTCTATTGATTTTTTAGGCTTTGTTTCGCCTTTAGATTTTTTTGTCATTAATATGATTCCTCCTTAAATATTTTCATAACAGGCATTTTAGACTTTTTGTATGAGATATATAAATTATTTGCCCTCTTCTGCCAATTCCTCCTTAAATATCTCTATTATGCTTCTTACCTTTATTCCTGCCAGTTCAAGTGCCTTTTGTATATCAGTTAATTTGGCATCTGTAACCTTTATAATAAAGTTGTAATTAGTCATAAATCCCCCTTTTTGTTTATATTTCCATAATCTCTTTTTCCTTCTGTAGTATGATCTCTTCTACCTTGGCTATATAAGAGTCAGTAATCTTTTGAATCTCCTCCTGAGTTTTTTTTATTTCATCCTCACTTATATGTTTTTCTTTTTCTGCTTTCTTAATCTCTTCATTAATATCTCTTCTTATATTTCTTATTGCGATACGGGCATCCTCAGCCCTTTTTTTAATAACCTTCACTAACTGCTTTCTTCTCTCTTCTGTTAGAGGAGGTATATTTAATCTAATAATCTTTCCGTCATTGCTTGGGGTTAATCCAAGGTCAGATTTTAAAATTGCCTTTTCTATGTCCGTTATTAATCTTTGATCCCATGGCTGGATTGTAATCTGTCTGCTATCTGGTATCCCAAGTGTAGCGACCTGGTTTATAGGAGTAGGTGTGCCATAATAATCAATCTTTATTCCATCTAACAATGCGAGAGATGCCCTGCCTGTCCTTATTGATGCAAGGTCCCTTTTTAATGATTCAATAGCGCTGTTCATTCTTTCTGCGGCCTTTTTCTTTTGTTCTTGCATAAGATACCTCTTACTTAACAGACTATTTTAGCTTAAATTGTAAAAGAAGGTATATAAAAATTTTAAACAGATACTATTGTTCCTATTTTTTTACCTTTTATTAAATTTATTATATTGTCGGATATATAAATATTAAATACCACTATTGGGAGATTATTGTCCATACATAAAGATATTGCAGTTGCATCCATGACCCTAAGATTTTTCTTTAATACATCTATATAGGATATCTTATCAAACTTTTTTGCGGTTATATCTTTTATAGGATCTGCCGTATAAACTCCATCAACCTTTGTTCCCTTTAATATAACCTCTGCTCCTATTTCCATAGCCCTTAAAGCAGCAGCTGTATCAGTAGTGAAATAGGGATTGCCTGTTCCTGCAGCGAATATTACAATCCTACCCTTTTCAAGATGTCTTATAGCTCTTCTCCTAATATAGGGTTCTGCAAGTTCCCTCATCTCAATCGCTGATTGGACCCTGGTCTGTAGTCCAAGTTTTTCTAATGCATTCTGGAGGGCAAGGGCATTGATTACGGTTGCAAGCATTCCCATATAATCAGCAGATGCCCTTTCCATACCTTTTAGAGATGCCTCTACACCCCTGAAGATATTACCCCCACCAATTACAATGGCAATTTGGACGCCTAAATCAGCAACCTTTTTTATTTCAGATGCCATAAAATCTACTGTAGAAGGGTCTATGCCATATCCACTTTTGCCCATGAGAGATTCTCCACTGAGCTTCAAGAGTACCCTTTTAAATTTAAGTTTGGGCTTCATATTAGATTTTACAAGAGGTGCTCTTTTCTAATCCTTCCCCGAGTTGGAATCTTGCAAATCTTCTTACAACAATATTTTCACCAAGCTTGGCAATCTTTTCTGCGATTAAATCTTTTATTTTCTTCTTTTGTTCAGGATCTTTAATAAATATTTGTTCCAAAAGACAGGTGTCTGTAAAGAATTTTTCAAGCTTTCCTTCTAATATCTTTTCTACAACCTGCGGGGGTTTGCCTGTAATCTGAGCCCTATATATCTCTTTTTCCCTATCTATGACTTCCTGACTCACATCTTCCCTTGATATATATTGAGGATTGGCAGCGGCTATATGCATGGCAATATCTTTTACAAGGTCTTTAAAGTCATTTGTTCTTGCTACAAAATCAGTTTCACAATTGACCTCAACTAATACACCTATTTTATCCATATGTATATATGATCCTATTAATCCTTCTGAGGCCACTCTTCCTGATTTTTTTGCAGCTGTTGCCAACCCTTTTTGTCTTAGTAAATCTATTGCCTTTTCTATGTTACCAGCGCTTTCAGCCAAGGCACGCTTGCAGTCCATAAGCCCTGCCCCTGTTTTTTCTCTTAACTCTTTTACCATTTCTGCTGTTACTGTCATTCTGCTGAAACCTCCTGTTCTGCTTTTTCTATTTTAATTGATTCATTCTCCCTGCCCTTTTCAAGTGATGCCCTTCCTTCTATAACAGCATCTGCCATCTTTGATGTGAGAAGTTTTATCGCCCTTATTGCATCATCATTTCCTGGGATTACATAATCTATCTCATCAGGGTCACAATTGGTATCTACAACTGCCACTATTGGAATAGATAGTCTTTTTGCCTCTTGTACTGCTATTCTTTCCTTTTTGGGGTCAATTATAAATATTGCACCTGGAAGTGTTTTCATTTCTTTTATGCCGCTTAAGTTTTTTTCAAGCCTTAATCTCTCTTTTTCATAGGCAGAAACCTCTTTTTTGGTTAATACATTGTATGTGCCATCTTCCTTCATTGTCTCTATCTTTTTTAATCTCTCTATGCTTTTTGAAACAGTTAAGAAATTGGTAAGCATACCACCAAGCCATCTGTTATTTACATAGAAGGCACCTGCCCTTTTTGCTTCCTCTGCAATAGAATCCTGTGCCTGCTTTTTTGTTCCAACAAATAGTATTGGTGATCCTGTAGAGGCAACATCTCTTATGAAATTATAGGCGTCCACTACCCCCTTCAAGGTCTTTTGAAGGTCAATAATATGGATACCGTTTCTCTCTCCAAAGATGTATCTTTTCATCTTCGGATTCCATCTCTTTACCTGGTGTCCAAAATGAACGCCAGCCTCAAGTAATTCCTTCATTGTTACTACACTCATAGTTTTTATCCTCCTTGGTTTTTCCTCCGCCCATTACCCTTAACTCACTCTAAAGTGAGACCATTCAGGTATCATTTAGGACGTGTGTTTTCTGGGCATTAAAAATAGCATAAAATACCTTTATTTTTCAACTTTAGAGCCCCTCAGATATAAAAAGCCCTGTACTCAAGTATCTTTCCCCTCTGTCTGGAAATATAACAACTACCTTCTTACCTTTTCCGAGTTTTTTAGCAACCTTGATTGCTGCCCACATAGCTGCACCAGAAGATATTCCAGCAAGTATGCCTTCCTTTAATGCAATTTGCCTTGTTGTCTCTGCTGCATCTTCATCCGTTACAGGAATGACCTCATTATATATCTTTGTATTTAAAATCCCAGGGTAAAAACCAGCTCCTATGCCGGCTATCTTATGCTTACCAGGATTTCCTCCAGAAAGTACAGGGGAGCCTGCTGGTTCTACTGCAGAAATCCATATATCAGGATTTTTTTCTCTCAAGACCTCACCAGTGCCTGTTATAGTCCCTCCTGTGCCCACACCTGCAACAAATGCATCAGGTATTGTTCCAAGGTCATTTATTATCTCTATTGCAGTAGTTTTTCTATGGACCTCCGGATTTGCTTTGTTTTCGAATTGATGAGGCATGAAATAATCAGGATTGTCTCTGTATATCTCCTCTGCCTTTTCTACAGCTCCGAGCATCCCTTTATCCCCAGCAGTTAAAACAAGTTCTGCTCCAAAGGCTTGAAGTAACTGCCTTCTTTCCATAGACATGGTTTCTGGCATGGTGAGTATTAGCCTGTATCCCTTAATAGCAGAGACAATTGCAAGACCAATGCCTGTATTTCCGCTTGTAGGTTCTATAATTGTTCCATTTTTTTTTAGTTGACCCTCTTTTTCAGCGGACTCTATCATTGAAAGGGCTATCCTATCCTTTACTGACCCTCCAGGATTAAATCCCTCAAGTTTTGCCCATATTTCGGCGCTGTCTTCAGATGTCATTTTTCTTATTTTAACCAATGGGGTATTACCTATTAGGCTTAATAGGTCTTTGTGTAATTTCATAAAACCTCCTAATAAAAAGGTATCAAAATTAATATAGCGATCTTTCTTTCTAAATAGTAATTTCTAAAAATAGATCTGGTAAATAATAAATGTTTAGTGATAAAATTGTAAATTATGCTTAGCATGGGCTTTTCTCCCTGTCCTAATGATACCTTTATTTTCTATGCTATTGTAAATAAGGAGATAGATACGAGGGGAATAGATTTTGAGTTTATAATAGAAGATGTTGAAACCCTTAATCAGCTTGCTTTAGATAGAAAAATAGATATTACAAAGGCATCCTGTCATGCCTTTTATCATGTTCAGGATGATTATCAATTTTTGAGGTCAGGAGCTGCCTTCGGAAGGGGATGTGGTCCTCTTTTAGTGGTAAAGAATGAAAATATAGAAGAGAGGAAGTTGGAAATAAAGAAAATAGCTATTCCAGGTGAACTTACAACCGCTTTTTTACTTCTGAAACTTTACATTACCTCGGTCTCAAGCTTTAAACGCAGAGATATAAACTTTATTGCTATGCCTTTTTATGAAATCATGGATGCAGTCAGGCAAGGTAAGGTAGACGGAGGACTTATAATACATGAAAGCAGATTTACATATCAGGATTATGGATTAACAAAGATTAAAGATCTTGGTGAGTGGTGGGAGGGCAAAACAGGATTACCAATACCTCTTGGAGGTATTATAGCAAAAAAATCTATTGGGATGGCACAAATTAAAATAGTTGAGGATTTAATAAGATCAAGCATAAAATATTCCATATCAAATATTCAAAGGACTATGCGGTTTATCAAAAAATATTCTCAGGAATTAACAGATGAGGTGATATTAGAACATATATCTCTTTATGTTAATGATTATACAATTGACATTGGTAAAGAGGGAGAAGCAGCATTAAAAGAATTAATGAAGATGGCAAGGCAGGATTTGTAAATTAATTAAAATTTAAGAGGGGAGTTTTATGACAGTGCTGATTGAAGAATTTATTAAAGAACCAAAGATTGCATATTTTTCAATGGAAATAGGTATAAGGAGCGATATGCCCACTTATAGCGGCGGTCTTGGTGTTCTTGCAGGAGATACCCTTAAATCGGCTGCAGATCTTAATCTGCCAATGGTTGCTGTAACCCTTTTAACCAAAAAAGGATATTTCAAACAGGAGCTTGATATCTTTGGCAGACAAAGAGAGTTACCTGATGATTTTGACCCAAATAATTTTATGATACCTTTGAAGGAAAGGGTAAGTGTTTTAATAGAAGGTAGAGAGGTTTATATTCATGCATGGCTTTATCTTGTAGAAAGCACTAGAGGTTATAAAGTGCCAATAATATTTCTTGATACTGATTTTCCAGAAAATTCAGAAATAGATAGGTCAATTACCCATCATCTCTATGGAGGCGATTTAGCTTATAGATTAAAGCAGGAGATTGTTTTAGGAATTGGCGGTGTAAGGATGCTTGATGAGCTTGGATTTGAGATAAAGAAGTATCATATGAATGAAGGTCATTCAAGCCTTCTTACACTTGAATTATTAAATAGATATAAAAAAGATATTGAAAAGGTATGGGATGAGAGGCTGATATGGGATTTTGAAAGGGTCAGAAGTCTATGTGTCTTTACTACTCATACACCAGTTGAAGCAGGGCATGACAAGTTCCCCTATGAGTTAGTGAAGCATATAATGGGTGAAATAATACCATTTGATATTTTAAAGGAAGTAGGGGGTAAAGACCGTCTTAATTTAACTCTTCTTGCGCTAAATTTAAGTCAGTATATAAATGGAGTGGCTAAAAAGCATGGAGAGGTATCAAAGAATATGTTTCCAGGTTATCAAATTCATGCTATTACTAACGGTGTACATTCATTTACATGGACCTGTGAGCCAATGAAAAGGTTATTTGATAAATACCTTCCTGGCTGGGCAAATGAACCAGAGATTTTTGTTAGGATAGGAAGAATCCCTGATGATGAATTATGGAATGCCCATATGGAGGCTAAGAAGATACTTATTGATTATGTGAATAGGGAAACACAGTCATCAATGAGTTATGATATCTTTACCATTGGTTTTGCAAGGAGGGCAACCGCTTATAAAAGGGCTGATCTACTTTTCTCAGATGTTGAGAGATTAGCGAGAATTGGAGAGGGTAGGCTACAAATTATATACGCTGGCAAGGCACATCCAAAGGATGAAGCTGGGAAATTATTGATTCAAAGAATATTTGAGGTAAAAGAGAGATTAAAGGATAAGATAAAAATAGCATTTCTAAAAAATTATAACATGGAATTAGCACTGAAACTTGTCTCTGGGGTTGATTTATGGCTTAACACACCTCTTAGGCCTCTTGAGGCTTCTGGCACAAGCGGAATGAAGGCTGCTCATAACGGTGTTCCTAATTTTAGTGTTCTTGATGGGTGGTGGATAGAGGGACACATTGAGGGCTATACGGGATGGTCAATTGGTCCATCACCAGATGTAGAAGCGGATCCATCAAGGGATGCAGACGACCTATATTATAAACTTGAATCAATTATTATGCCTATGTTTTATAATGATAAACATACATGGATAAGAGTAATGCAGAATGCAATAGGAAAGAATGCATATTATTTTAATTCTCACAGGATGATGAGGAGATATGTTACAGAGGCATATATAAGATAATGATTAATCACAATCCTATAGCTATTAAATTAGGAATAAAAATCAATTAAAATAATTCTTCAGAAATTAAAATTGTTATCTGGAAGTAGGGTTTGGGGATATAGACCAAAATAAAACCCTAATACAATGTCTACTTTGGGGATATTGTTATTGTTGATAAAAGGATAATGTTGTAAAATATAAATACAAAAGGATTATGAGCTTTGCTTAGAAACAAAAAGTATCAACTATTATTTTTACTGAATCAGGAATCCAGAGAAATTATATTACTAATTTCCATTTGTATGCTGAAAACTTTAGATAATCAAAAATAGTGAGAGGTAATTTAAGGTGAGTGATTTTATCAAAGTAGCAATTAAAGATTTTAAGACAGTAGCAGCTCTAACTCCAACTTCAAGATTTGCAAGGGCCAAAATAGTAAGTGAGTTAAAGGAAGATCATAAATTTGTTGTTGAATATGGAGCGGGAGATGGAATTATAACAAAAGAGATATTGAAAAAATTACCTCCTGATGGCAGATTAGTTGCTATAGAATTAAATGAGACTTTTATTAATCATTTGCAGAAAATTCAGGATGAACGATTGACGATAATTAAAGGGAATGTTGTAGCTATTTGTAAGGATCTTTCGCAATTAGGATTGCCGAGGATTGATGCAGTTATTTCTGGCATCCCATTTTCCTACCTACCTTCTGAAAAGAGAAAAGAGATTATTGAAAATACATATGCTGCATTAGCAAAGACAGGGGTATTTATAGTTTATCAACATACACCATTTATTCTATCTAAATTAAAACTTTGTTTTAGAAATGTCTGTTGGTTTTTTGAGCCAAGAAATCTATTCCCATATTTTATAATGATAGCTGAAAAATAGAGATTGTTAATGGCTTAACCCCTGAGGATGTCTATAATTTTCTTTTTCTGTTTTTCTATTGCCCTTTCTGCCTTCTCAAAGGTGTTTATAATTTCTTCCTTTGCGTCTTTTGATATTTCCATTCCTCGTTCAATAATATCTTCTGCCCTGTCTTTCATCTCATCAGTAAAATTATTTATACTATCAATAGCATCATCAATTATATCATGGGCGCTTCTTTTAATGCGTTTTGCAGCCTTTGAGATCTCTTTTCTTGTTTCAATCCCAGATTTTGGGGCATAGAGAATGGCAACAGATGCTCCTATAAGTCCTCCGAGTAAAAATGCCCCAGCGATTTTTCTTATTGAGTTATTTCCCATATCATCCTCCCATAAGACTTTTATTTTCAGAGTACTACGAATTAAAAATAAAGTCAAATTATTTTTTCATGTTATTTTCTTCATGATCCAAAAGCCACTTTTTTATCTCTACACCTGCAGAGTATCCTCCAATTGATCTATCAGATGATATGATTCTATGGCAAGGAAAGATTAAAGGTAAAGGGTTTTTCTTTAATGCCTGACCGACCGCCCTTGCTGCATCTGGTTTTTTAATCTTTTCTGCAAGCCATTTATATGTTCTTGTCTGTCCGTAAGGTATTTCTTTTAATGTAAGCCAGACCTGTTTCTCAAAATCCGTTCCTTTTAAAAATACTGCCTTCTGTTTAAACTCTATTTTTTTTCCTTTAAAATATTCATTGAGTTCCCTATAAAGTGGAAAAAAATGAGGAAATGAATCTTTTACAAAATGGAATGATCTATCATCGTCTGATATCAGAATCATGTCAGAATTAAGATATGAATGGAATTTCATAGGCTTAATTATTGAAATATTAATCAAAAAGTTTTCACTAAACTGGCAACATATATACATCATAGGGCCTTTATATAAGAATTTATTTATCTGCACTGATTTCATTATTGTTAAATAGCTTGCTTCCTTTACAAGAATAAATGCATTTATTCAAAGTTTATATCTTTATTTACCATAATGTTTTATCTAATTTCTACTGCTTGATTATCATTTGATTAGCACTTTTAGATTTGTAAATTCTTCTATCTCAGGTTTATAATTAAAACATGAGATATAAGATATTATTAATTATTTTAACCCTTATTATTGGTTTTGCTGCAGGTGGTTATCTTGCAATCGCTAAGGGTGTGCCACCAATTGCTGAATTAAAAAAATATAGGGCAATTGAAGGAACAAAAGTTTATGCAGATGACGATACCCTTATTGGTGAGTTAAAGATCGAAAAGGGTATTTATGTTCCTTTAAGTGTTGTGCCGGAGCATCTTAAGAATGCTGTAATTGCTGTTGAGGATTCAAGATTTTGGAAACATAAAGGCATTGACTATTTAGGCATAGCAAGGGCCCTTGTTAAAGATCTTATGTATATGAGCCTTAAAGAAGGAGGAAGCACTATTACGCAGCAGCTTGCAAAGATAATGTATCTTACCCCTGAAAAAACGATTAAAAGAAAATTAAGGGAGGCACAGCTGGCTATTAGGCTTGAGAAGGAACTGACAAAAAATGAAATACTGGAGCTATATCTTAATAAGATATATTTGGGACACGGTGCATATGGGGTAGAGATGGCATCAAGGTTATATTTTGGAAAATCAGTGAGTAATATAACCCTTTCAGAGGCTGCACTACTTGCCGGTCTTATAAAGGCTCCTAACACGTATTCTCCTTACAATAATCTTGTAAAGGCTAAGGAGAGGCAGGAAGTGGTATTGTTAAGAATGGAAGAGGAGGGATATATCAAGCCTTCAGAAAGAGAGGCTGCAAGGAAACAGACCCTTGTGCTTTCCTCTGTAAGGACAAATACCGATGCCAATAATTATTTTCTTGAATATATAAGACAGTTATTAGAGTCCAAATATGGAATAGAGACAGTTTATAAAGGAGGATTAAAGGTCTATACTACCCTTGATAAAAAGGCACAGATGTTTGCCCAAAGGGCATTGCAAGAGGGCTTAAGAGAGATTGACAAGAGAATGGGATGGAGAGGACCTATCGGAAGAAAAAAGGATTTTAAATCAGATGGCAGGGAGAGTGAGGTGTCCTTTGCAGCAACCGTAGGTGATATTTCAACAGGGGTAGTTTTAAATGTAAGCGAAAAAGAGGCATTAGTAAAGGCGAGGGGGCTGACAGGAAAACTATTAATTAATGACGCCCTTTGGGCAAGTAAAGTAATAGATAAAAATACAGGAAAAGTAAGGACAATCAAAGATTTTAAGCTTACCCATATTCTTCAAAAGGGTGATGTAATATGGGTGAAATTTAAGACCGTAACCGGAAAGCAAGTAACATTCAGCCTTGAGCAGGAGCCAGAGGTTGAAGGCGCAGTTGTTGCATTAGAGCCAGAGACAGGATTTATAAGGGCTTTAGTTGGAGGCTTTAATTTTGCAAAAAGCGAATACAATAGAGCTGTTCTTTCAAAGAGACAGGCTGGTTCAGCTATTAAACCTATAATATATGCTGCAGCTTTTGAGCATGGATTTGCCCCAGAAAGCTTAATAAAAGATGAGCCCATTTCATATTCTGACGGGATGGGCGGACAATGGAAGCCAGAAAATTATGACCGGAAATATTATGGCCTAACAACTTTAAGGGAAGCCCTTGCCTATTCAAGAAATATTGTCACGGTTAAGCTGGTTGATGAGGTTGGTATAGACAAAATTATATCTCTTGCAAGGGGTATGGGTATTAATTCTGAAATGCCGAGGGATCTTACTATAGCATTAGGTTCAATAAGTGTATCACCACTTGAAATGGCAACAACATATGCTGTATTTGCTAATCATGGCATAAGGCCTAAACCAATAGCTATAAAATACATTACTGATTCTGCTGGAGTAGTAATTGAAAATAATGAGCCTGAAGGAATAGAGGTAGTAAGTCCTAAGACCTCTTACCTTATTACATCAATAATGCAGGATGTTATTAATTATGGCACAGGCATGAGAGCTAATATTGGAAGGCCTGCTGCAGGCAAGACAGGCACAAGTAATGACTACAAGGATGCATGGTTTGTGGGTTATACTCCTCAACTTGTAGGATGTGTATGGGTAGGTTTTGATGATATGAGGCTTTCATTAGGTCCTGGTGAGGTAGGAGGCAGGGCATCAGCTCCTATATGGGCTAATTTTATGAAAAATATCCTGTCAGATAAAGCACCTTTAGATTTTTCAATGCCTGATGGGATTATGGATATGAAAACAGACTCTGAGGCCAGAAAGGAAATGTCCGGTATCAATGAACACTTTAAAGAAGGCACACAACCTATTGAACATATAAAATTGAGACCCAATATAGAAAAAGGAAACATCCAAGATTATGACTGATTATAATTTTTAGAAGGTTCCGTGTCTTAATTTATTTTTTTTGGAGATTTTTTGATATATAAACAATACATTCCTCACAGATTTTACCAGCTTCCCTATTGCATATCATCCTATTTAGCTCCCAGCAAGGTTTTGTCTTATCAATAAAGGCAGTGCACTTATTTCTTTTTTCTTCACTACAAGACGTGATTTCCCAACAGGGGGCATATTCAAGGAGTTTTTTTATACCCTCTATGCTTATTTTTTTAAGATGTATAAGGTCTCTTATACATTTAAGCCACTTTACATCATTTTCTGAATAAAATCTGTTTTTGTTTCTTCTTGCAGGTTTTATTAGTCCATGCTTTTCATAAAGCCTTAATGTCTGGTCTGTAACACCAATAAGTTCAGCTACTATGCTAATAGGATAAAGAGGCAAGTCATTTTTATCTTTAATTAAAGGCTTTTCTGTTTTCATAAATCATTTGCTCCTAAAAGAGATCTTAATAATTATGATAATTATGCTTAATAAAACATTTTAGAACTTAAAAAATCAAGTAATTTTGTTGTAAA
>CAZIMB010000022.1:0-24668 GCA_964540275.1 uncultured Nitrospirota bacterium
TTTACGGATTATGGTCTTGACATAATCGCATTACTTGATTTATAAAATTCTGTCTTTTTATTAAATTGAATTTTAAATAACTTAAATTATTATTTTAAAAAAGGGTGGTTAAAAAGGGTGGAAAAATGGGATATTGTAAAGGATATTTTTTCCTTTAGGGAAAGAATGAATAAATTTTTTGAGGATACCCAGTTATTATTCTGCGAAACAGAATCTCCTGTCTGGACACCTGTTATTGATATGTATGAGACTAAGGATATGATTGTTGTAATGGCAGAATTGCCAGTGATAAGTGAGAAAGATGTTCACATTAGGGTAGAAGGAAATATTCTCAAAATATATGGTGAAAAGAGGCCACAAAGGGAGGGAAGAAGTTATCATCAGGTAGAGAGGGCATTTGGAGCATTTTCAAGGTCATTTGTTATATCATCTGAGATTGATAAGGAAAATATAAAGGCAACTCTTAAAGACGGGATACTTAAGATAGTTCTTCCAAAAAATAAGGCGGACCTGCCTAAACATTTAGAGATCACATAATGGTATAGTTAAATTATAGACCTACTTAATGAAACACAATTAAAGGTATATAGGGGAGATTAATTAACATGGCTAAGATACGGATTGCAATTGCTGGAGTTGGCAACTGCGCAAGCTCATTGATTCAGGGCATTGAATATTATAGATATTTTAAGGAGAAAGGGTCTGATATAAATTCAGGACTTATGCATTATAATCTTGGAGGGTATTTTCCCTATGATATAGAGGTTGTTGCTGCATTTGACATAGATGTGAGAAAGGTTGGCAAATCACTTAAAGAAGCGATATTCGCAAAACCAAATTGTACAAAAATATTCTTTGATAATATACCTGACTATCCTGTAAGTGTTCATATGGGAAATATCCTTGACGGCGTGTCTCCACACATGGCAGATTATCCTGATGATAGAAGATTTATTCCTTCAGATGAGAAACCTTGTGATGTGGTGGATGTGCTTATTAAGAGCAAAGCTGATATGCTTATCAACTATCTTCCTGTAGGATCAGAAAATGCAACTAAATATTATGCAAGTGCATGTCTTGAGGCAGGTGTCTCCTTTATAAATTGTATACCTGTTTTTATTGCATCTAATAGTGATTGGGCAAAAAGATTTGAAGAAAAGGGCATACCGGTAATAGGTGATGACATAAAATCACAGATAGGGGCTACTATCATTCATAGAACTCTTACAAAACTCTTTATGGATAGAGGTGTTAAGATAGACCATACATATCAATTAAATGTAGGAGGCAATACAGACTTCCTAAACATGCTTAATCATTCAAGACTAAAGTCAAAAAAGATATCCAAGACAGAGGCTGTTCAGTCACAGGTAACGCACGAATTAACTAATGAAGATATACATATAGGTCCTTCTGATTATGTACCATGGATGAATGATAATAAGGTGTGTTTTTTAAGGATAGAGGGAAGGGGATTTGGAAATATACCTATGCATTTAGAACTAAGACTATCAGTAGAAGATTCCCCTAATAGTGCAGGTGTAGTGATTGATGCTATAAGATGTTGTAAAATTGCCCGAGACAGAGGTGTTGGTGGCGTCTTGCTATCTCCATCTGCCTATTTTATGAAACATCCTATGGTTCAGTTTTCAGATGAAGAGGCAAGACAAATGGTAGAGGATTTTATCGCAAATAAGAGGGAAAGATAGTCTTGATAATAGCAAAACTTGGCCATTTTCTTGACAAGCCCCTTGCACCTATTGCAAAGAAGATAACCATTAACCCAAATGTTTTAACCCTCCTTGGTTTTTTTATCACTATATTTGCAGCAATAACAATACCTTTCGATTTAATTATTGGGGGTCTATTGATTCTATTTGGCGGCCTTTTTGACATGCTTGATGGCATTGTTGCTCGTAATAATGGCAAGGCAACTAAATTTGGGGCCCTTCTTGATTCAGTTCTTGACAGGTACTCAGATTCTTTCCTTTTTATAGCTGTTGCTGTTTATTTCTTCAACAATAACAATCTCTTAGCTGTTATTTTTAGTATAGGTAGCCTTGTCGGAGCATTATTAATAAGTTATGTAAGGGCAAGGGCTGAAGGAATTGGCATTGAATGTAATGTAGGCATTATGGAAAGGCCAGAAAGGATTGTGCTCCTATCCTTTGGCTGTATATCAGGTTGGTTGTTGCATTCTATTTTTATATTATTTGTTCTTACCCATATTACAGCAATTCATAGAATAATACATGTATACAGGATTACACGGTTTAATAGTTAATCTAAAGATATATTATCAGTTGAAAAAAGATATTTATTAAATCACAAGTTAAAATATGATATACTTTGATTTAAGGAGGCATAATGGATAACCAATTGTGGATATTTATTATCTTAGGTATGTTTTTAATTACACTTGGTTTTATGGTAGCAGTTGGTTTCCTCGTATATGCCCTAATTGAGATAAGAAAAACAGCAAATAAAATAGGACTATTCTTAAAAGAAATTGAAGAAAGAATAAACCCTTTGCTTATAGAGACAGAAAAGACCATAAAGAGTATTAGAAAGATAAGCGATGATGTTGATATTGTCACTGAAAATGTAAAGAATGTTTCTTCAGCTCTGAGTGATGTTGCGCAAAATATAATGGCTTTGAGTAGTATTGTTAGTGATGCAAGGAGGGAGATGTCTTTAAGGGTTATGGCTCTGAGGGCTGGCATTAAGACAGCCATTAATGTCTTAATTAAAGAAATAAAAGAAGGGAGGTTATAGGTATGAGACATGAAGGTGAGGGTTTTAGCTCAGGGGCATTATTGCTCTCATTTCTTTTAGGAGGTTTGGTTGGGGCTGGTTTGGCCTTATTATTGGCTCCTCAATCAGGAGAAGAGACCAGAAGAAGGATTAAAGATATGGCAGAGAGTGCAAAAGAGAAGGCTTCTGATTATGTAAGTCAAACAAAAGAAAGAATAGCCTCTACAATAGAAAAGGGAAAACATGTTATTGAGGAAAAGAAAAGCGCTATTTCAGCAGCATTTGAGGCTGGGAAAGAGGCATATGAAAAGGAGTTGCATAAATAAAAAAATTATGGGGATTTGGAGGATGTAATCTATCAATTAGCAGATCCTTCTTAAATCCAAATATGCATTTATAGTTCTCAGATATTTTAATTAAAGTCTGAGTTAATATTTTGTTCTTATTATGCATGAGGTTTATATAGCTGAAAGTCTTCTTGAAACTGTCATATTCAAATGCAAAGAGAACGGATTCAACTGTGTAAAATCCATAAAGGTAAAAATTGGCAAGGCCTCTATGGTATCAGCTGATTCCTTAATCTTTGCATTTGATGCATTAAAGGTTGGTAGCATTGCAGAAAATGCCTCCCTTATTGTTGATGTTACTCCTTCAACAGGATATTGTAAAGTATGCATTAGGGAATTTGATGTTGATAAAGACTTTATTTTTGAATGCCCATTCTGTAAAAGTGATAAGGTTATTATTAAGACAGGCAATGGAGTAGATTTAACAGAATTGGAAGTGGAGATTTGATTTCATATCTGTCCAAAATAAAATTTTGGCATATCATTTATTTTATTTAACAAGAATGCCTTCAGATATTGACTTTATGAGCATTGCTATTAGAGAAGCTGAGGATGCCTTCAAAGAGGATGAGGTGCCTGTTGGAGCTGTAATTGTAATAGATGATGAGGTAATTGCAAGTGACCATAACAGAAGGGAAGGAAGCTCAGACCCATTAGCCCATGCAGAAATACTTGTCTTAAGAGCAGCATCTGCTAAAATCAAAAGTTGGAGATTAAATAATGCAACCCTTTATGTAACAAAAGAGCCATGTATAATGTGTGCTGGTGCTATGGTAAATGCCAGGCTTGGTAGGCTTGTATATGGATGTAGAGATATTAAGGGTGGGGCAGTTGACAGCCTATATCAGATACTTTATGATAATCGTTTAAATCATACAGTTGAGGTGACTTCTGGTGTATTAGAGGAAGAGAGTTCTTTGTTATTAAAAAGATTTTTTAAAAATCATAGGAAAAGGAAAAATTTATTGCCCTGAAATGCTAAATCTCATTTTTAGTAAATTATAATTTTTTGGTAAAATATATTAAGGAGGTTTATAAATATACCAATAGTTTACGGAAATATAACAGGTCTGAAAAAAAGCCAGCTTTATTCTCTTGAGAAGATATATCGCAAGAAGATCTCTCCTGATAAATTAATCACAAATGAACTGGCGCGATACATTACTAAGCTTTCTTTTGAGATAGGAAAACAATTAGGAATAATTATTTCAAGAGATGGGAATATAACCCATGTTATTGTAGGTGATGCAAATAGTGTATTTATCCCAGACCTTAATGAATATTCCCTTGGAAGAAACCCTTTAAGAGGTCTGAGATTTATTCATACCCATCTGAAGGATGAACCTTTAAACAAAGAAGACATTACAGATCTTGCGCTTTTAAGATTTGATATGATAGCTGCTATCAGTGTTAAAGAGGGATTGCCCCATAACATTTATACGGCCCATCTTATGCCTTATGGTTCTGAAAAAAAGTACGAAATCCTTAATTCAAATTTCTTTAAATATGATATTGATTTTAGAAGTTTTGTGAATTCTCTTGAAGGGGAGATGCAGAGGCAGAGGACTTTTGATCAAAGGGACATGAGAGAGAGGGCAATCTTGATAAGCGTTTCTACAAAACCAAAGTATGAAATGGAGGATTCTATAGAAGAGTTAAAGGAACTTGCTTTATCAAGTGATGTAATTGTATTAGATACTGTTATTCAGAGATTAAAGGAGATAAATCCAAAATATCTACTTGGTGAAGGCAAGTTAAAGGATCTTATAATAAATGCTATGGATAAAGGAGCTACATTGCTTATTTTTGATCAGGATCTAACACCTTCACAAATGCGCTCTATTGCTGAAACTACAGAGTTAAAGGTTATTGACCGCACACAGTTGATACTTGATATATTTGCAAAGAGGGCTCACAGTAGAGATGGAAAGGTACAGGTTGAGCTTGCCCAATTAAGATATACACTCCCTAGACTTACCGGAAAAGGAACTGCAATGTCAAGACTAATGGGAGGAATAGGCGGAAGAGGTCCTGGTGAAATGAAGCTTGAGATTGATAGAAGAAGGATTCGTGATAGGATAGCGCGATTAGAAAGAGAGCTTGAAAACTTAAGCAAGGCAAGGATACAAAGGAAACATAGGAGGACAGAAAAGGATATCCCTATCGTTTCTATAATAGGTTATACCAATGCAGGTAAATCAACCTTACTTAACACATTAACCAAAAGCTCTACAATTGTTGAGCAAAAGATGTTTGCAACGCTTGATACAGCGAGCAGGAGATTAAGATTTCCAAGGGAGAGGGAGGTAATAATAACAGATACTGTAGGTTTTATAAGGGATTTGCCTAAGGACCTCATCGCAGCATTTAAGTCAACACTTGAAGAACTTGAAGATGCAGATCTCTTACTTCATGTTGTTGATATATCTAATCAGAGATTTGAACAGCATATTGTATCTGTAGAGAATATATTGAAAGAATTAGGGCTTGAAGGGAAAAAAAGGTTGATAGTGTTTAATAAGATAGATATGGTATCGAAAGAAGTTGTTGAGAATATAGTATCCCGTTATGATGCCATTGCAATTTCTGCAATAAATGTAGAGACCCTTAATCCTTTATTGAAAGCCATAGAGAGTAATATTTGGACAGCAAACCATAAAGAACATAGTTTAATATTGGCAAATAAATAGGATCAGAATCTAAATTTTAAAAGGCCTATCGATTAATTTGAGACAAAATTACGGATTGACTCTGTGTGAAAAAAACTAAAATTGAAGTTGGTCTTTAAATTTTGATTAAAAAATTATGTCTTGTATAATTATATTTATTAAAACACCGTGTTTTTTAATGATTAGTTAAGGTATAATTTATTGTGGAATTTTTACCAAAATGGATAGCATGGGAAATAACAAGGAGATGCAATCTTAGATGCGTGCATTGCCGTTCCTCATCTGAAATGGAGGTCAAGGGACATCCTGACTTTTCTACAGAAGAGGCTTTTAGAATAATTGATGATATCTCCAGTTATGCAAAACCTGTAGTTGTCTTGTCAGGTGGAGAACCGCTCCTTAGAAAGGATGTCTTCGATATAGCAAGATATGGAACTGAAAAGGGTTTGAGGATGTGTCTCGCCACAAATGGAACCCTAGTTACAGATGACATTTGTGAAAAGATAAAGGAATCAGGCATAAGAATTGTTTCTCTAAGCCTTGATGGCTCTTCTGAATATGTCCATGATAATTTTAGAAATGAAAAAGGTGCCTTTAAAGGAACAATTAATGCGGCAAATTTATTTAAAAAACATAATATAGAATTTATAATAAACTCCTCTTTTACAAAGAGGAATCAGGAAGAGATACCAAAGGTATATAAACTTGCAAAGGAATTAGGGGCTACAGCATGGTATATGTTTATGATAGTTCCAACTGGCAGGGGAGAAGATATTATGAATGAACTTATATCTACTGAAGATTATGAGGAGATACTCAATTGGCACTATCAGATGGAAAAGGATGAGCATGATATTCTTGTCAGACCTACTTGTGCACCACATTATTATAGAATTGTACTGCAGAAATCAAAGGAAGAGGGGATAAAATTTCAGAGGAGGTCATTAAAGTTTTCTACAGGAGGGGCTAAAGGCTGTCTCGCAGGTCAGCTTATATGTCTAATAGATGTTGACGGTAATGTACTTCCATGCAGTTATTTCCCGAAGTCAGCAGGCAATATAAGAAAGCAGTCATTTAAAGATATATGGGAAAACTCAGAGCTATTTAAGGAGATGCGAGATTTTAAGAAATATAAGGGAAGATGCGGCTCTTGTGAGTTTGTGAATGTATGCGGTGGCTGCAGGGCAAGGGCATATGCTATTCATGGTAATTACCTCGCAGAAGAACCTTTTTGTCGTTATATACCTTTGAAGATGAAAAGATCGGAGGCTAAATGAAGGATATTTTTCTTAAGGCATGTCGTGGTGAAAAGACACCATATACCCCTGTGTGGCTTATGAGACAGGCTGGGAGGTATCTTCCTGAATACCAAAAGGTTAGGTCAAAGGTTGATTTCTTGACCTTGTGCAAGACACCTGAACTTGCAGCTGAGGTGACTATACAGCCAGTAGATATTTTAGGTGTTGATGCAGCTATACTTTTTTCTGATATCCTTATCCCTCTTGAGCCTATGGGGATGAAGTTAGAGTTTTCTGAATCAAAGGGTCCTATTCTTTATAATCCTATAAGAGACGAGATCTCTATGCTTAAATTAAGAAAAATTAAACCTGAAGAGGATGTCCCCTTTGTGATGGAAACAATAAGGATATTGATAAAAAGGTTAAATGTACCTTTAATCGGTTTTTCAGGTGCTCCTTTTACCCTTGCAACTTATATGATAGAGGGAGGTAGCTCAAAAAATTTCATTAATACAAAGAAGATGATGTATCAATCTCCAGATCTCTTTAAAGGTCTTATGGATAAGATTACAGATACTGTAATAAGTTATTTACAGGCTCAGATAGATGCAGGTGTACATGCAGTTCAGATATTTGATTCATGGGTTGGAATTTTATCACCAATTGACTTTGAAAGATTTGCATTACCATATGTTCAGAGGATAATTTCCTCAATTAGGAATAGGAATCTAGAAAAACAATTACCAATAATATATTTTGCATTTAATGGCAGCGCAATGCTTAACTTAGTTAAAAAATCAGGGGCCGATATATTAGGTCTTGACTGGAGGATAGATATCTCTTGTGCAAAAGAGATATTAGGTAATGATAATATTTTGCAGGGGAATTTAGACCCTTGCGTTTTATTTGGTAATAAAGACTTAATAAAGGAAAGGGTTTTTAATATCATTAAAGGCGCTGAAGGCATAAAAGGGCACATCTTTAATCTTGGTCACGGAATACTTCCAGAAACGCCAGTTGAAAATGCAATAGCGATGGTTGAATCTGTGCATGAGCTTAGTTATAAAATATAATGAATAATTTATTTTAAGGAGGTAATCTTGACTGTAATGAATAGGACACCAATGACCCCAGAGGGCTACCAAAAACTTAAGGAAGAACTTGAAAGATTAATAAAGATAGAGAGGCCAAAAAATATCCAAGATATCGCTGAGGCGAGGGCCCATGGTGACCTATCAGAGAATGCGGAGTATCATGCGGCAAAGGAGAGACAATCCTTTATTGAAGGTCGTATTCAAGAACTTCAAGCAAAGATTGCTATGGCAGATGTTATAGATACCTCTAAGATAAACCAATCTAAAGTTGCTTTTGGTGCAAAGGTAAGGGTTTTGGATATAGAGGCTGATACAGAATATGAATTTATTCTTGTAGGACCTGATGAGGCTGATGTGAAGGCTGGAAAGATATCGTTTACATCCCCTGTTGGAAAAGCTTTAATAGGAAAAGAGGTTGGAGATATAGCTATAGTAAAGGCACCTGCAAGAACTATTGAATACGAGATTTTAGAGATCAAATATTCTTAAAAGTGACTATTCAATTCAAAAAAAAAGGGGATAGAAATCCTTTAACCTTTACTCAGAGGCAATTCATAGCTAAAGTAATATCCAATAAAAGCTTAAATAAAAATTTTAAACTTTTACACTTAAGTCCTTTATCAGATATTATTATCCCTTCACCTGGCCAATTTTATATGCTCCAGACTGGAAATACACTTGATCCTTTACTTAAAAGGCCCTTTAGCATATTTCAGTATGACAGGAGAGGTCTAAAATTTTTATATAGAATCAAGGGCAAGGGTACATTACTTCTTTCTAATGTTAAAAAAGGGGATATGATTGAGGTAATAGGACCTCTTGGGAATGGTTATCCAGAAATAGATGGAAATTTTGTTGTTATTGCAGGAGGCATAGGGATTGCTTCATTATACCCTGTTTTGCAGAGCCACAAAAATAGGGCCTATGTATTTTATGGTGCAAGGAATAGAGATGAACATATTATGCTTGAAGAGATCCGTTCTATCTCAAAAAAATTATACATTACAACAGATGATGGATCATCTGGAGAAAAGGGATTTATAACAGATGAATTTGTAAAATTTATTAATAATAGGGGATTAGATTTTGTTACGGTTTTTGCCTGTGGACCTATCCCAATGCTAAAGGAATTATCTAAAATTATCAATAAGACAGAATTGCAATGCTATGTATCCCTTGAAGAAAATATGGCATGTGGAGTAGGTGCATGTCTCGGATGCGTTGTAAAAAAAATGGAGGAAGAAGGCTGGTCTTATAGATGTGTATGCAAGGACGGACCTGTATTTAATATAAGGGATATCTTATGGGAATGAGAGAAAATAAGATAAGTCCTAATCTATCTATTGAGATTTTTGGGTTAAGATTAAAGAATCCTGTTATGACTGCCTCCGGCACATTTGGCTATGGAGAGGAATATTCAGAATATGTAGATATAAACAGACTCGGTGCAATCGTTGTAAAGGGGCTCTCTATAAGAGAAAGAAAAGGCAATCCTACCCCAAGAATAGTAGAAACACCCTCAGGTATGCTCAATGCTATTGGGCTTCAGAACATAGGGATTAAGACCTTTATAAAAGAAAAGATGCCCTTTTTAAGGAAATTTAATACCCCTGTTATAGTGAATTTTTTTGGGGATACCATTGATGAATATGTTGAGGCAGCAAAGGAGTTGAGTAATGTAGATGGAATTCATGCCCTTGAGATGAATATATCCTGTCCAAATAAACAGGCAGGATGGATAATCTTTGGTACAGATCCTAAGATAATGAGTGAGGTTATCACTGCTGTAAGAAAGGCAACCCATCTTCCCTTAATAGTTAAGCTATCACCAAATGTTACTGACATTGGATCAATGGCAAGAATTGCAGAAGAATCAGGAGCTGATGCATTGTCCTTAGTAAATACTATTACAGGGATGGTTGTAGATACGAAAAAAAGAAAACCAGTCCTTGCTAATATTACAGGAGGTCTTTCTGGACCTGCAATAAGGCCTATTGCTGTCAGAATGGTATGGGAGGTATGTAAAAATGTGAAAATACCTGTTATCGGAATGGGCGGGATAATGACAGCTAATGATGCCCTTGAATTTATGATAGCAGGTGCAAGGGCTGTTGCTGTTGGCACTGCTAATTTTGTAAATCCCTCTGCAACAATGGATATCATTAAAGGAATAGAGGACTTTATGATTGAAGAAGGGATTCCTGATATAAAAGATATTATAGGAAGCCTTAAGGTTTACTGCTGATACCCCGTCTTTATTGAAAAAATATTGCCTCTTTTGTCTGTTTCTTTCTTAAATTTTGGTAGAACATATCTTGACCGCAATCTATAAATAAAATATTTGTATAATCAAAGCAGGTATGCCGAAAAAGCCTTTAGATACCGCACTTTAAATAACATTGTTTTGTTTCAGTCATCACAAATGGTCTTGACTTAAATCAATGAAATCCCTCCTCCTTTGAAGTATTATAAAGATATATAAGATAGAATAAAAATTATATCTTATAATGCATTTATGTTAGGCAAATAGTCCTTACGTGGCTGCTTTGTCAATTGCATTTTTGTTTAACAGAAAAAGGAGGAAAAAACACATGAAGAGAAAGATAATAGTTATCAATGAGGAGCTTTGTAATGGCTGTGGAAATTGTGTAATTGCATGTTCAGAAGGGGCACTTCAGATAATTGGTGGTAAGGCAAGGCTTGTAAAAGAGGATTTCTGTGATGGGTTTGGGGATTGTATAGGAGAATGCCCAACAGGCGCCTTAGTTATTGAGGAGAGAGAGGCAAAACCATTTGATGAAGAGGCAACAAAAGAGTATCTGCTTCGGACAAAGGGGATAGAGGCTGTTTTGAGGATGCAGGAGGCACAGAAAAAACATGTCAATAAAGAAAAGACAAGTTTGGCATGCGGTTGTCCTGGAACCTTTGTTCAAACTCTCAACAGGACACCAAATATTTCTAAGGCTCGACAAAATATAGAGTCTTGCCTCACAAATTGGCCTGTTCAGATAAATCTTTTGCCAATTAACGCCCCTTATTACGAAGGCGCTGATTTATTAATAAGCGCTGATTGTTGTGCCTATGCATATAATGATTTTCATAATGAACTCCTCAAAGGCCGCACACTCGCAATAGGCTGCCCAAAACTGGATAATGCACAGGCATACTTAGAGAAACTAAAAGCTATATTCAGCAGAAACAATATTAATTCTGTAACAGTTGCATATATGGAAGTTCCTTGCTGTATGGGTCTTGTTAAAGTGGTTGAAGAGGCACTAAAACATAGTAAAAAGGATATACCTATAAGACGAGTAAAAATAGGGGTTAAAGGGGAGATGTTGTCAAGATATTAGAATTTTAACTAATGTTTTTTGCTTAAGGGAGATTTATAGAGATGTCTAAATTTATTTAATATTCAGGAATTATGGTAAAATGATTTATGTTTATTGTAATGATAGCATCTGAGTGTGCACCTGTTGCTAAAGTAGGGGGTCTTGGTGATGTAATATATGGACTCTCTAAGGAGCTTGAGATAAGGGGAAACAGTGTAGAGATAATTCTTCCAAAATACGACTGCATGTTATATGACCAGATATACGCTTTTCAAAGGGTTTATGAAAACCTTATGGTTCCATGGTATGATCAGTGGGTTCCTTGCTCAGTATTTTTTGGATTTGTTTATGGAAGGAAATGTTTCTTTATAGATCCCCATTTTTTTAAGAACTATTTTAATCGCGGTGTATTTTATGGTCATGCTGATGACGATGAAAGGTTTGCATTTTTCTGCAGGGCAGCACTTGAATTTATGTATAAAACGAATAAACACCCTGATATTATTCATTGTCACGACTGGCAGACTGCCCTTGTGCCTGTACTGTTGTTTGATATGTATAAATATTTAGGAATGACCCATCCACGGGTCTGTTACACCTTGCATAATCTTAAGCATCAGGGTTTAACAGGTGAATATATACTCAGAGAGGTTGGACTTAATAATCCAGATTATTATTTTCATATAGATAGATTGAGAGACAATTTTAATCCACACCGTCTAAATTTGATGAAGGGTGGGATTGTGTACTCAAATTATGTGACAACAGTATCACCAAGATATGCTTATGAAATAACAAATAGTGATCTGAGTTATGGTCTAGGACATACACTTTTTTTACATAGACATAAGTTTAAAGGAATACTCAATGGTATAGATTATGATGTCTGGAATCCTGAGATTGATAAGTATATCCCATATAAATATGGCATAAAAAATATAGAAGAAAAGTATAAAAATAAAAAGGCATTAAGAGATAGGTTCCTTCTGGGAGGGGGGAACAAACCAATCATTGCTTATGTAGGCAGGTTAGATCACCAAAAAGGGGTTCATCTTATAACAGATGCCATGTATTATGCCCTCAGAAATAATTGCCAATTTGTGTTACTCGGTGCTGGGCATGACCAAAGTGTTAATAGTCATTTTTTGTACCTAAAACAACAGATGAATGATAATCCCGATTGTCATCTGGAGATTGGCTATAACGAGGAACTTGCTCATTTAATCTTTGCTGGTTCAGATATGTTGATACAACCAAGTCTTTTTGAGCCCTGTGGGCTGACACAGATGATAGCAATGAAGTATGGCACTGTTCCTATTGTCAGAAATACAGGAGGGCTTGCTGATACAGTCTTTGATGCTGATTATTCTGATAAGCCTAAAAATGAGAGGAATGGATATGTATTTAATGATTTTGATTCAATGGCGATAGAATCAGCCTTAAAAAGGGCAATAAAGACATGGTTTGAACATCCGAAGTTATTTAAAGAACTTATGATAAATGGGATGAGATATGATTACTCATGGAATATTCCTGGTCAGAAGTATTTAGAGGTATATGAATATATAAGGGAGAAGTGATTAATACCCTTAAAGGCCTTTCATTAAACCTGTTTGTCATTGCAAATATTTATTTCAGATTATCATGGATAATATATTTGATAAAAATAACTATTCTGGTAAAATAAGTAAAATAAAAATAGTAGCTAAAAGGAGGAAATTATGATAACACCATCATTAATGACATTTCTTTTTATAGTACTCCTGATAGCATATTTTCTTAGCAGTGCTATCAAGATATTGAAGGAGTATGAGAGGGGTGTTGTATTCAGGCTTGGAAGGATTATTCCTGTAAAGGGCCCGGGTCTTGTAATAATTTGGCCTATCATTGACAAGCTTGTTAGGGTAAGCCTTAGAACAGTTACAATGGATGTTCCTCCTCAGGATATTATTACAAAAGATAATGTTACTGTAAAGGTAAATGCTGTAGTTTATTTCAGGCCACTTGACCCAGTAAAGGCAATTACTGAGGTGGAGGACTTTTATTATGCTACGTCTCAGATAGCACAGACAACACTTAGAAGCATACTAGGACAGAGCAACCTTGATGACCTTCTTTCTAAAAGGGATGAATTGAATGCAGAGCTCCAGAAGGTCATTGACTTGCAGACAGAACCATGGGGTGTAAAGGTTTCTGCAGTAGAGGTTAAAAATGTTGACCTGCCTTCTGAGATGCTTAGGGCAATAGCAAAACAGGCAGAGGCAGAAAGGGAGAGAAGGGCAAAGATAATACATGCTGAAGGCGAACTTCAGGCAGCTCAAAAGCTTGCGGATGCAGCAAAAATCATAGCCTCTGAGCCTGCCACGATTCAACTTAGATATCTCCAAACACTAACAGAAATAGCGACAGAAAAGAATTCTACTATTATATTTCCACTGCCTATAGAGATAATAAAGCCATTTCTTGAAAGGTTATCAAAATAGGGGTTAATGACCAATAATAAGAAAACCAATATATGGATTAGGCCCCTTATACTTATACTTATTATTGCTGGACTTACATTAATCTTCTATAAAACAGGTTTAATTCATTTCTTTCTTGATAAGGAAAGGCTTTTAAAATTTCTTGACTCCCTAGGTCCTGTTGCATTTATAGGATTCATAATTCTACAGGCCTCACAGGTAGTTGCAGCGCCAATACCTGGCGAGGTTACAGGGCTTTTAGGAGGCTATCTTTACGGAAAGCTTTTAGGTGTAATTTTATCTACTATTGGTTTAACACTCGGCTCTTATATTGCCTTTTCACTGTCACGGGCATTTGGAAGACCCTTTGTAGAGAAATTTGTAAGTAAGTCAACAATGGAGAGGTTTGATTATCTACTCCATCACAAAGGTGCATTTCTCGTTTTTCTTCTGTTCTTAATCCCTGGCTTTCCTAAAGACTATTTATGCTATATACTCGGTTTGGGGCATCTTTCTACAATGGAATTCCTTGTGATAGGGGGCACGGGCAGGCTCCTTGGCACAATACTGCTCACTCTTGGTGGAGATTATATAAGACATCATCAGTATGGAAAGTTCTCCATACTTGTGGGTATTTCCCTTATAGTTATTTTCATTGCTATGGCTTACAGGGATAAGCTTGAAAGGCTATTCAGGATATGGCATATTTTAGACTATAGGAAAAAGAAGACTAAACGATTAGAAAAAAAAGATTCATGAAACCCTTTGCTTTAATAGTATCGTTGTTTTTTCTTCCATCCGATGCTTTGGCAATAGTCCCTCATGACTATCCAGGGATCTATATTCACCAAATGGGGCATATATATTTTGTTCTTTCAAGTGCCTTTATTTTATGGGCAATTATGCACCATAGGCTACACAAGGAAAGGGGATGGCGATATATAGTATTAGCTCAGATATTTTTTATTTTATGGAATGTTGATACATTTATAGGACATATAACAGAGTTCTGGATAGAACCTAATCAGATAATCGGATCAACCGATGGATGGAACTACTTTAGGAGAATGATAATTATTGAGGGAAGGGATTATATCTACTATATAACTAAACATGACCATATCTGGATTGTACCTGGAATGTTATTTTTTTATATGGGTCTGAAAGAGCATTTGAAGGAGGAAAGTATTTCTGTTTCCAGTTATGCTGTTTTACCTCTTTTACCTATAATATTAGTTGATATAACTGGTTCTTTCCTTATGATTGTGTTATCAATGTTAAGTCTTTTTACCGCCTTAAGACTTTACAGGATTAATAGAGGAAATATTCTATGGAACTATATGTTATGGCTTTCATTAGCGTATATTATTTTTTCCTTTTCTCGTTCCTTGGGTCATATTTTAAAGCGTTTTCTTATACCAGCTGGATATGGTGATGTATGGAAGCTTATAGAGCCTTATAGTGGTAGCCTTAATACATTTACATTTATTGTAATAGGTTCTGTAAGCCTTTTCTTCTTCAGGGCATATGATACCTATTTGAAGATGTTAGCTGATAAGAAAAGGATAGAGGAAATCAATGCGGATTTGGCTGAGTTAAATCAGGAATTAGAGACACTGGTAGCAGAAAGAACAATGAGTTTAATGGCCCTGACTGTTGCTGATCAGATTAGAAATCCTGCTGCTTTAATAGGATGTGTATCCAGAAGAATTTTAAAGAAGAGAGAGATCAGTAAAGAGATAGAAGAAGATCTTAGGGATATTATTAATGAGAGTAATAAGCTTGAGACCATTGTTAAGAATTTTGAGTCCCTGTTGAAAAGCAAACAATCAATGTATAGATACGAGGATATCAATGAGATTGTAAAAGGTGTTATATCTATCGTTGGAAAAGAGGCTGATGAAAAAAACATAAGGCTTTCTCTAAATCTTGAAGGTAATCATCTTAAAATAAATATGCAGAAAAACTTATTGAGGGCTGCAATTTTTCACATAATAAGAAATTCTATTGAGGCTACTCCTGAAGGGGGAAGGATAACTATTAAGACATACGGCAATGGGGATAGCGTGGTTCTTATAATTTCGGATACAGGCCCTGGCATTCCGCCTGAAGACATCGGAAGGATTTTTGACCCATTCTTCAGTACAAAACTATTTAGATTTGGGATGGGTCTTCCTTTGGTAAAACAGATAGTTTCAGAACATCTTGGCGAAATAAAGGTTGAAAGCGAACCCGGAAAGGGCACGACATTCAAATTGATTTTTCCTGTAAGGTGGATAGAAAAGAAGTAAAAACTTTTACCACTTAATAAGGGCAGATGCCCATGTAAGTCCGCCACCAAATGCCTCAAGCAACACATAATCATTCTTCCTTATCCTTCCCATTCTCACTGCTTCATCAAGGGCAATTGGAATAGATGCAGCTGATGTGTTTCCATATCTATCTATGTTTACAACAACCTTATCCATGGATAACCCGAGCCTATCTGCTGTTGCCTGGATAATCCTTAGATTTGCCTGATGCGGTATAAGCGCTGCAAGTTGTGATGGTTTCAGATTATTTTTCTTCAGAGATTCTACTGCAATGCTTTCCAGTGACCTTACAGCAACTTTAAATGTCTCATTGCCTCTCATCTTTAAGAAATGAAGTCTTTTTTCAATAGTCTCTTTTGATGGGGGATTTTTTGATCCCCCTCCAGGGAGATTTAGTAATTCCCAAAGAGTTCCGTCAGAGTAAAGGTGTGTTGATATTATCCCATTTTCTTCATCTGTTGACTCAAGTATTACAGCACCTGCGCCATCTCCGAATAAGACACATGTTGTCCTGTCCTGCCAATCGGTAAATTTTGATAGGATTTCAGCGCCCACAAGAAGGATCCTTTTATACATACCTGATTTTATAAAACTATCAGCAATTGCTAAACCATAAATAAAACCAGAGCATGCTGCATTTATATCAAAGGCAGCAGCATTTTTAGCATTAAGATGATTTTGAAGTAAACATGCTGTAGAAGGAACAGGCATATCTCCTGTTACAGTTGCAACTATTATAAGGTCTATATCTTTTGCCTTAATATTTGCTTGTTTTAATGCTATTTTAGATGCCTCGTAGGCAAGATCTGATGTTGATTGATCTTTGCTTGCAATCCTTCTTTCTTTTATACCAGTTCTCTCAGAAATCCATTCATCAGAGGTATCGACCATTTTTTCGAGGTCAAAATTAGTAAGTATTTTTTCAGGCACATAAGAACCTGTAGCAATTATTCGTGATTTAAACATTTTTACCTCGTTATAATCCTACTTGTAGTTAAGGATTCCTTTATAGTTTCATGCACCCTTTTATTTGACATCTCTGATGCAACCTTTATCGCATTTTTTATAGCCTTTGCTGAAGAACGTCCGTGGCTGATAATGCAAGTTCCATTTATTCCAAGAAGGGGAGCTCCACCATATTCAGAATAATCAGCCCTTTTTTTAAAATTTTTAATAGCTGGTTTTATCAAAATATATCCAAGCCTACCAGTTGTTACATTGGTCATCTCTTTTTTTAACATCTTTAATATAGCTTCTGAAAGACCCTCACTGACCTTTAATACTATATTTCCAATAAATCCATCACATACAATAACATCTGCATGTCCTGTGAATAAATCCTTACCCTCGATATTGCCTATAAAGTTAAGGTCAGTTTTTTTCAGATATTTGAACGTCTCTTTAGTTAGCCTATTTCCCTTTATATCTTCCTCTCCGATGCTAAGAATAGCAATACGAGGAGATGGATTATTAAATATGGCTTTGTAATAGGCATTGCCCATATAGGCAAACTCTACAAGATTTTCAGGGGCACAATCAACATTTGCTCCTGCATCTATTAGTATAAAATGTCCTGTTAGAGAAGGCATTATCGTTCCTATAGCAGGTCTATCAACATTTGACAATTTGCCTAAAAGAATGAGAGAGGTCGCCATAACAACCCCAGAATGACCTGCACTTACAACAGCATCAGCCTCTCCCTTTTTAACAAGCTCTACAGCCTTGAATATAGATGAATCCCTTTTTTTTCTTATTGCAATGGCAGGAGATTCATGCATCTCTACTACCTCAGATGCATGAAATATAGATATCCTATCATGGGGATAATGTTTATTTTTTAGAGATAATTGAATTCTCTCTTTATCACCTACGAGTATTACTTCTATGTCTTCTTCAGTGACAGCTTCTATTGCACCAGCAATTGTAATGTCAGGAGCAAAATCTCCCCCCATTGCATCGAGGGCTATCTTCATAATTATTTTGTAACTATCTCAAGGATTTTTTTTCCATTATAGGAACCACAATTTAGGCATACCCTGTGAGGTAGTTTTGGCTCTTTGCAATCAGGACAGTTAGTAAGATTGGGGAGTTGACCTTTCCAATTTGCCCTTCTTTTGTCTCTTCTTGATCTTGTATGGCGGTGTGTAGGATTTGCCATTTTTACTCCTTTCTATCTAATAATTTTTTTAAAACTTCCAGTCTTGGATCTATCTCTGTTGTGATGCAGTTGCAGGATGAAACATTTAGATCTGTCCCACATTTTGGACATAGTCCTTTGCATTCAGGCGAACATAAAGGCTTCATAGGAATATTCAGCAATAATTGTTCAATTAAGATTTCATCTGTATCAAGGATATCGTTTTTATAAAAACCTGTTTCAAGTTCCTCTCCCTTTAATTCATATTGTTCTTCCTTATTTATATCTTCAATAGGGTGATAAACAACCACTATTGGTGATGAGATCTCTATAGTATAATTTTTTAGGCATCTACTGCATTGTTGCTCTATCTCACCCTTTACAGATCCCCTTATAATTACCTCTGACTCGCTTCTATCAATCCTTATTTTTGCAAAAACAGGGAGTATAGATTTCAAAGATTCAGAAGATATCTTTTCTGAAATATCAAGCTCTAAACCCTCTTCTGGAATTTCTGAAATTGAAATCTTCACGTTTTGCTCTATTATTTTTGGATGTGAGATTGAAATATTCTAAAAACAGTAAAGATAATATTAAATTTTAGTATTAAGATTTGTCAAGAAATTAGGACACTTTTCTAATCCCTGGTTAAATATCTTAAAGCCTCTTTTAAAAGGCTTTCAATGTCTTTGTAACCAGCATTATATGCCTTGTCAAGAGCCTCTTTTGCGATACTTTTTTTGTATCCAAGATTTAGAAGTGCTGATAGGGTATCTTCATAAATAGTATCCCTTTTCTCTTTTAAGACAGGGAGTTTTTCCTTTAGCTCAAGTATTAATCTCTGGGCTGTTTTTTTTCCAAGCCCGGGCACTTTACATAAGAGATCAATGTCTTCTGAATTAATTGCCATTAGTAACTCTTCAGTAGAAATAGTTGATAAGATGCTCAATGCAATCTTAGGACCTATGCCTAAGATTCCAATGAGGGTGGTGAATATTCTTTTATCATCCTCTTTTTGAAATCCGTAAAGTTGTAAGGCATCTTCTCTTACATAGGTATAGATATATAAAAAGACATCAGATCCTTCATCAGGAAGGGTTGATAAAATTGTCAGAGGAACCTGCACATTATAACCTACACCACCTACCTCAATAATTAAACTATCAGGCCTTTTTAATAGAAGTTTGCCTTTTAATGAAGCTATCATGATTTTATACCTATTTCATGAATTTTGGTCACTTTGGTTTGATAGGGTAGGACATATTTTTTAGTGAGTTTGCATGACATATGGCGATTGCAAGGGCATCGGCTCCGTCAGAAGATAAAGTATTAGAGATACCCAGTATCCTGCGCACCATACTCTGAATTTGGTTCTTATCAGCCCTACCATATCCTGTAACAGCCTTTTTAATCTCAAGGGGGCTATATTCATAGATTGAAAGGCCCCTTGATACAGCGGCAAGAAGTATTGCACCTCTGGTATGGCCAAGGCTCAATGCCGACTTTACACCTTTAGCAAAAAAGATCTTTTCTATTACAATATCATCAGGTTTGTATTCTGAAATTATATCTGATAGATATATATATAGTTCATTCAATCTTTCGTAGAGAGGCTTTTTAGGCGAAATAACGATTCTGCCAGAGCAAATGTAATTAAGTGATAAGGTGGTATTAATAGATATTGAATTTAATGTCGGTTTTGGATCAATTTTAGCTGATTTAGTATTAGAATCTATGATCCCATATCCACAATTAAAGCTACCAGGATCAATCCCTAATATCCTCATTTTGTTCTCGGTACTTCAAAGAGAATCTCCTCAACAATCTGACATATGACATGGGCGAGGGTTATATGGGTCTCCTGTATCCTAGGAGTATCGTCAGAGGGAACGATAAATGAGTAATCACTTTTTGAGGCAAGCTTTTCTCCTTTAATCCCTGTAAAGGCAATAGTTTTAACCCCCTTTTTTTTTGCCGCATCTACTGCCTTTAATATATTTTTTGAGTTACCACTTGTGCTTATAGCAATTGCAATGTCTCCCTGAACGGCAAGTGTCTTAAGCTGTCTTGCAAATATCTCTGAATAATCGTAATCATTAGCTATTGAGGTAATAACCGCCATATCAGTATTAAGTGCAATAGCAGGGAGGCCAGGCCTGTCTCTCTTAAAACGATTAATAAATTCTGCAGCAATATGTGAGGCATCACAGGCACTTCCTCCATTGCCAAAAATTATTAATTTTTTACCATCAATAAAGGAATCGGCAATTAGTTTTGATACTTCTGCAACTAAATGAACATTCTCTTTGATAAACTTTTCTTTCACATTTATGCTATTTTCGAATGCCTTTAGAATCTTTTCTTCCATCTCAACGTTAGTTTATCCAACTAATTAAATTTCAGTCAAGATAATGTAGATTAAGTAGTCGAATTGCCTAAAATCTATATGAAACAAATCATAAGATCTCTTTTATTGCCTGTCCAATTGTCTGGAGTGTGAATGGCTTCTGGATAAATCCTTTTGCACCGCTTTTAAGAAGTTTGTCTATCCCTGCAAATCCTTCATTGCTATATCCGGAACAGAGAATAATCTTTGCATCTGGTTTTATTGTTTTAATAGCTTGAAATACCTCATTGCCTGACATTTTAGGCATTATCATGTCAAGGATGACAACTGATATATCATCTTTCCTGCTTCTGAATATTTTTATCCCCTCGCTTCCTGTTCCTGCTGTTAGGACCGTATAGCCGAGGGACTCGAGCATATCTACGCATAATTCTCTTACATCAGGATCATCGTCTATTACAAGTATTGTCCCTGTCCCTTTGATATCTATGTCTTGCCCTGATTTTTCAGGTGCTATTCCTTTTGTGATTGGCAGGTATATATTGAATCTTGTTCCCCTTCCTGGTTCGCTATAAAGATTTATATACCCTCCGTGATTGCTTATTATTGAATGAACTATATATAATCCGAGCCCTGTTCCTTTACCTACTTCTTTTGTGGTAAAAAAGGGATCAAATATCTTACTCTGAATATTTTTATCAATCCCTATTCCCGTATCTGAGACTGACAACTTTATAAACCCCTCTTTAATATTTGTGATGGTGCCGTTGGCAGCTCCGTTTTCAGCGGCAACAATGGATGTCTCGATAATCAGTCTTCCTCCTTCAGGCATCGCATCTCTGGCATTAACAGCAAGATTTATTATCACCTGCTCTATTTGTGAGGGATCTGCCATGATATTGGGAATGTCATCTTTAAGATTAGTAACAATTTCTATGTTTTTAGGGATGCTTCGCTGGAGGATTTCCATGGAGTTGTGGATTAGCTTGTTTATATTTATAGGCCTTACCTCCATTTTCTCTTTTCTGGTTACCATAAGGATCTTTTTTGCTAAGTCGGCGCCCTTTTGGGCAGCATTGTTTATAATTGTTACAGGTTTGTAGAATTGGTCACCCTCCTTAATCATACCCATCATAATTTCAGAGTAGCCGAGTATGGCTGTCAGTAGGTTGTTGAAGTCATGGGCTATGCCTCCTGCAAGTGTACCGATTGCCTCCATTTTTTGTGCCCTTAAGAGTTGTTCATAGAGCTTTTTTTCATTAGTAATATCCCTTTTAATGGCTACATAACAATGTTCTTCCTCAAAGTAAATAGGAAATATAACTGCTGACTCATATTGTATCTCGCCATTTTTTTTCCTATTTATAAACTCCCCTTTCCATACATTGCCTGCTGTAATGGTATTCCAAAGGTTTTTATAAAAGTCTTCATCGTGGTAGCCGCTTTTTAGTATATTGGGCTTTTTACCTAATACCTCTTTTCTCAGATAACCTGTAACTGTTTCGAATGCAGGGTTTGCATATATGATGCATCCTTCTGAATCTGTAATTATAATTACATCAAAGGCAGAGTCTATAATCTTTTTGAATTTTTCAAGCTCTCTTAAATGCTCTGCCCTATTGATGGCTATTGCTGCATCTGCAGTAATAGCTTTTAATAATATTTCATCCTCTTCTGAAAAACCTCCCTCTTTGTTTCCAAAGTATAACGCCCCAATAGGTTGACCTTCTGGAGAAAATATTGGGTGTGCCAAGAGGTTTCTTATAATAGGATGTCCTTCAGGGAAGGATCCGCTGAATGCAGGATGTTTAGATACATCATCTATGCGAACAGGTTTAAGGGATAGCCTCAAAAACTCGTGCAGGCCTTTGCCTTGAGGGAGGGGGTTTTTTATATTTATTTCTGGGCCTCGTGTTAGGAGTTTTTTGAATCTTCCCTCGGTATCATAAAGGGCGATGGCAGCATACTCTGCATCTATTAATTGACATGCCTTGTCAATGATTAAATTGAGTATTTGATCTTGTGAAGATTTCTCATAAAGAGAAATTGATATTTCATGAAGTGTCAGAAATTGGGATGTCTTTTTATTGAGTTTTCCAAAGGCATCGTTAATTGTTGAGCCAATCGTATCAATTTCGGTTATACCGGTTTTAACTATTTCAGTAGAATTTCTGATATTGTTAATTATGCTGTTAATAGGCCTGTTGAGTTTTTTATGCAGAATAAAAAAGACACTCCCAATGATTGCTGTAAATCCAAAGAAGATCAAGGGAATAAACAGAGTTATATTCCTTTGAGATTCAGTAATTTCTGGTTCAGCAAGTGTAATAATCTGCCAGTTCCATGCCAGAAAGTTAACTACAAAACCATAAACACGCCTATTCTTATAATCAAAAGAGAAATGATCTTTATCATTGATTTTTGATAACAAAATATTTTCAGGGATATCCTTAATTGAGGAATATATTATTTCATCGGTAGTCTTTACAACTCCCTCAAAATTATTACTTAACCAATATAATTTTATCTCCTCTAAGACATCCATTTTCTTTGCATGAACAACAGCTTCATGCCATATAAGCCGTGTTGCTGTAAGCTCTGCAATTGCTCTTTCAAGTATTTTTTTTATCTCAAAGGATTGTCTTGTTACAAACAAGGAGTGATACTCTTTGATAACGCTGTCAAGAAGTTTATTTGAAGTTAATAAAATAAAAAGAAAAAGACAAGCACTTACAATAAATATAGGGAATGTTATTTTGAAGCGTAAACTATTTATATCAAGTTTCATTTTATATACTTATTATATAAAATATAAAGATTTTCAACTTCTTTCATGTAATCCTTTGGAGGCAATGAAAATCCATATTTAATTAATTCGTCCCATGACTTTACAATTAACATATCCTTTTTATTTTCAAGAGGTTTAAGCCTCAATAGGGCATTTGTGAATTTTTTTCTAACATCATAGGGGGTGTTTGGTGAAGCCATAAAGACAAATCCAGGAATAGGATCAGATATTTTTAGGACATTAAGATTAAAACCTTTATAGGTTTTTAAATTAATGTCCCTAATGCCGCCTGCTTTAATTGAACCGGTTAAAATCTCATTAAATATCCTTTCAATACTTTGAAATAAAAGGAATTTAACATTACTTTCATTAAGTCCCTCATCATCAAGCATCTTCCTAGTGACCCAGTTTACAGCAGTTACTGGCTTAAATAAACCTATCTTATGACCTTTTAAATCCTTAAGTGATCTGATTTTTGGATCAACAGAGACTATTGCTACTTTAAAATTTGCCTTACCATTTTCATTAAGTGCTGCTATTAATGGGAAGGCACCGCATTCCTGGTAAGCCTTATAAGCCAGAATAGGGCCAAAAAGGGCTATTGATATTTCATTACTGCATAATGCCTTTTTTAGTGCATCGTGATTTGGATAATTTTTTAGTTCCCATTTTATATCTGTATTTTTGTTTATATAGTCAACAAAAGGACTATAGTGATGCCATATCTTCTCTGGCGACTCGGATGGAACAACGGAAATATATGTTTTTTCCTCAGAATAGGCATTTAAAATAAAAAGATTAGTTAGAAAACCAATAAAGACTAAATTTATAAAAAGCCTATTTATCATTCATGAATCTTCCTTCTATAAGAATAGAATCGTATATAATATATAATACTATAATCGTAAATTTTTTTTATGGCTTTAATTTTATAATTTTTATCAGATTCTTAAAATATTAGCACTTTCAACTTTATATTAGGGCTGAACAAATTGTTAGTTTTTATAATTTTATGATTTAATTATACCATCATCATCATCATGAACAATATTGAAATTTTACCTGTTCAAAAGGCCCTCCAAACTATATCCCCATATATACATAAAACCCCTCTTATTTATTCCAACTCATTAAGCAAAATGTTCGGCGCAGAGGTTTATATAAAGGCAGAGAACCTCCAGAAAACAG
>CAZIMB010000023.1:0-23744 GCA_964540275.1 uncultured Nitrospirota bacterium
TAAGCAGGCTATAAAGATTAAGCCTGATTATGCAAAGGCTCATTTTGGTCTTGGTCTTACCTATTTATTATTAGGAGACAGAGGTTCTGCCTTAGAGCAGTATAAGATATTGAAAGACCTTGACCCTAAATTAGCTAACGAATTGTTTAATCTAATTTATAAATAAGCTTCAGGGGATAGGGTAGCATCCGAAAGGCTGCATGATGTAGAAGCTATCATCTTCACCTCTAAGATCCTTGCAGAATACCTACAGGTAGAGGTTTCATGGGTTTATAAGCAAGTATCCTTAAAGACCATTCCATACTTTAAAAATGGTAAATACATCAGATTTAAAAAGAGTATCCAGGTAATTGGAGAGAATTTAAATGGCAAGCAAAGGTCTTGAAAATAAAAAGAAAAATTTAAGTGGAGCTGAAGGGGATCGAACCCTCGACCTCTTGAATGCCATTCAAGCGCTCTCCCAACTGAGCTACAGCCCCGACATGTATAATTTAAAGTATTTCAGTATTTGCTGTCAAATTGTTCTAAGTTATTAAAGAAATACATAAAGTCCGCTACAAAAAACCAATTCAGTTTATAATTGAAAAGGAGAAATGTAACAAATGTCTTTAACTTATACATAAGATTGTCAAGGATTTGATATTCTGGTATCATTATATTTATGAAGAAAAGGGTTGTGTGCGCTGGTACATTTGATTATCTTCATCCTGGTCATATTGATTTTTTAAAACAGGCCAAATCTTTGGGGGATGAACTGATTGTGATAATCGCAAGAGATGAGACTGTAAAGCGAATTAAAGGTTTTTTCCCTGTACATAATGAGAATTTAAGGAAAAAAAATATTGAAGATACAGGCATTCCTGATATGGTTGTATTAGGAAACCTTGATAGCGATATCCTCGAGATTCTCGAAAAGTTAAAACCAGACATTATAGCTCTCGGGTATGACCAAAGAGTATTAGAAGAAGATATCTCCAAGAAATGCCCTAACTGTAATATAGTGAGACTATCCTCTTTTCATCCTGAAAAATTTAAATCATCATTTTATAGGTCAGCAGATGAAACAAAAAGGGGATCCGAATAGGATCCCCTTTTTGTTAAATAAAGGAAAGATAAATTTAAATTCCAAAAGGATTTACAAAAAGAACGATAAGGACGATAACTAAGGCATAAATTGCCAAAGACTCTATCATAGCAAGACCGATGATAAGGGTTGTCGTTATCTTGCCTGAAGCCCCTGGGTTTCTTGCTACGCCTTCTGTTGCACCTCTTAAGCCAACACCCATGCCTATTCCTGTTCCTAGTCCAGCTAAACCAATTGCAAGACCAGAACCTAAAACAGCCATTCCATAGTAGTTAAGCTTTGAATCACTAACAGCCGACTCTTCAGCAAAGGCAATAGGTGTAAAGATGGCAAAAGCAAGAATAATTAACACTGCCATTGCAAAAAACTTTTTCATAAAAATACCTCCTTTCTTTAAGATTAATGAGACTCCTCAACTGCTCCTGCAAGATATAAAGTAGTTAATAAAGTAAAAACAAAAGCCTGCACTATGCTCACAAGAACACCGAGACCTAGAATAGCTATAGGTATAAGAGCAGGCACCAATAAACCAAGTATAATCATGAGTGTATGTTTTGCCATCATATTACCAAAAAGCCTGACAGAGAGTGTAAGAGGTCTAACTAAATGACCAATTAATTCAATAAAAAACATCATTATCATGAGAGGTAATGCATATATAGACCTTATCGGGCCTAAAAAGTGCTTTAAATAAGCTATCCCATTAACCTTAAGACCATAAAATTGATATATAAAGAAAACAGGTACTGCTATTGATGCGGTTGTATTAATATTGCCTGTAGGTGCATCAAATCCCGGTATTAGACCAAAAAAATTACAGGTAAGTATATATAGGAAAATAGTTCCAATAAGTGGATAAAACTTGTCTCCCCAATGATGACCTATATTAGACCTAGAGAGATTCAGCAAGAAATCAGCAAAGGTCTCTAAAATATTCTGAAGTCCTGAAGGAATAAGATGGATTTTCTTTCTTACTGCTAATGATGCGCCTATTAATGTTCCCATTGCAAGCCATGAATAGGATACGTAAGAAGGAACTTCAGGTAATAGTGCCTCTAAAAAAGTTGCTCCTGCCACCTCAACCTCCTTATTATAAAACTAAAGTATCATAATTAAAAAATAAATAAATGTCAATGTCTGAGCTATAAACTTTTTTTATTGACTGATAATATCTTGCATTAAAAGCATTGAGCCTTTTGAAATGCCTAATACAGATGAGACTACATCACACTTAGATTGAAAGAGAAAGAATATCTTCTGTTTAGAAGAAGATTTATATGTGCATAGGGTCTCATAATTGCCCTGTCCCTTGCTTATTATAAAATTTGATTGATTGAATAAATCATTAAATTTTTTTGATGTAAATTCAAGTATAGTGCCTACGCAGTCAGAGCCATTGTCAACTATTTCGCATATATCTGTTAACCTAACCTCGATAGCATCATCAATGGTTGAATCATTTAACACAGGATAACCTTTTACCACAGCTTTTACCTTTTTGCCAAGATTAATTATGGTCTCTATGAGAAGCCTATCAAAAACTATCTCTCCAGCATTATCAAGCAAATATAGAACCTCTTCAGCATTGTCAAGATGCTCCTTAAATTGCTCATAATTGTCAACAGTAATTGGATTATTTAATGCCCTCTCAATAGTCCCTGTAATATCAACAGATGTAAATATACCGAAATCTATTACATTTCCAGCTATAGCAAGCCTTGACGCTGTCCATAGTGGATCAGTACTATTTTCTATCATCTTTTTTAGATCAGGATACAGTCTTAAAGCTATTTGATTATACTCTGATTTTATTTCTTTAAATGGGTCTTTGCCAAGTAAATTTCGTATTTTTCTATGAATAAATGTTGTTGAATGAGCAGGCGTCTGAGACATATCAGTTGCCTTAATCTCTTCACATACTGCTTTTAGTACCTTAACTTGTAAGGCTTCATCTCTGGTTCCAAGCCTTGATGCAATTATTGTCTGTTTAAAAAAACATGGGAAACAATCTAAATGTACCTTCATCTTTTTATTGCCTTATCTGCAATATCTCTTCTGAAATGCATTCCTTCAAAATGTATCTTCTCAATAGCCTTATAAGCCCTATCCTTTGCTGCCTTGATATCCTTTCCAATGGCAGTGACCCCCAGCACCCTACCTCCATTGGTTATTATTCTATTGTTATCAAAGGCTGTGCCTGCATGAAATACAACAACATCCTTCATCTTCCTTACATCTTCAAGTCCAAAAATCTCTTTACCCTTGTCGTATTTATTGGGATAGCCTTTTGAGGTCAGTACAACGCATACCGATGCTTCATCCTTCCATTTAATCTCAACATTAGACAACTTTCCCTCAGTAATTGCTAAAGATATAGACATAAGATCAGAATCTAATCTTGTCATGATCGGCTGGGTCTCGGGATCTCCCATTCTGCAATTAAATTCAAGCACAAAGGGAATCCCATCCTTAATCATCAGTCCAGCATAAAGTATTCCTTTATATTCGATCCCTTCTGATTTAAGCCCATAAATAGTAGGCTTCATTATCTTCTCCATTACAAATGATTCAATCTCCTTTGTAACAACAGGGGCAGGGCTGTATGCACCCATTCCGCCTGTGTTAGGACCTTTATCATTGTCAAAGACCCTTTTATGGTCCTGTGAATGGGCCATGGGCACAATATTTTTCCCATCAGTAAATATCATAAATGAAGCCTCTTCACCTGTAAGGCATTCTTCTATGACTACCTTGTTTCCAGCCTCACCAAATATCTTTTCTTTCATTATACTTCTTAATGAATCTATAGCCTCGTCAACAGTGGCTGCTACTATCACACCCTTTCCAGCAGCAAGTCCATCTGCTTTTATAACAATTGGGGCGCCTTTCATTCTCACATAATCCTCTGCCTGATGATAAGAGGAAAATACCTTATACTCAGCAGTAGGAATGAGATGCCTTTTCATAAAGTCTTTTGCAAATGCCTTACTCGACTCTAATTGAACAGCAGCCTTTTTAGGACCTAATATTCTCCTGCCCTCTTTCTCAAATACATCTACAATCCCTTTTGCAAGAGGTTCCTCAGGGCCAACTATTGTAAGATCTATCCATTCATACTTGACAAAATCAACAAGAGAACTAAAATCTGAAGGCTGTACATCTATACATTCAGCAATCTCAGCGATCCCTGCATTTCCAGGGGCACAATAAATCTTATCAACGTATCTAGACTGAGATAGTTTCCATACAATGGCGTGCTCTCTTCCACCGCCTCCTATTACTAAAACCTTCACTTATCCCCCATTATTCATTAAGATTTTTTAGTGTCTGAAATGCCTTACCCCAGTAAAAATCATGGCCATATCATACTCGTCTGCTGCACTAATTACCTCTTGATCTCTGAGTGAACCGCCTGGTTGTATGACTGCTTTTACACCCATCTCAGCAAGCACATCTATGCCATCTCTGAAAGGGAAAAAACCATCGGATGCAGCCACACTTCCTTCAAGGGATTCACAGGCATTGATTGCACCAATCTTTGCAGAGTATACCCTGCTTGTTTGCCCAATACCAATGCCAATTGTCCGGTCTTTACTTGCATAGACAATAGCATTAGATTTTACATGTTTACAGACCTTCCATGCAAAGGCAAGGGCTTCATGCTCTTCTGTGGTTGGTTGACGCTTTGTAACAGCCTTCATTTTCATTACATCTTCATTTGAATAATCCCAGGTCTGCAATAACAAACCGCCTGCTATCCTTTTTATATCCCATTTAGAGGCATTCCTTTTTGTAAGCATATCAGGCATTTCCAATAATCTGATATTCGTCTTTTTTGAGAATATGGCAAGGGCATCCTTTGTAAAAAATGGAGCTATTATAACCTCAAGAAAAAGATCTGCCATTTCCTTTGCAGCATCGGCATCAACCTCTGTATTGAAGGCTACAACACCACCATATGCAGAGACAGGATCTGTTTTAACAGCCTTTTTATAAGCATCTTTAGCAGTTTCACCTATTGCAACTCCGCATGGATTATTATGTTTTATAATCGCACATGCCTTTTTATCAAACTCAAGCACAAGTAAAAGCGCAGAGTGGGCATCAAGATAGTTGTTAAATGACATCTCTTTTCCTTGTATAACCCTTGCCTCGGGAAGGGCAAGGCCATCTGTCTTTTCTTTATATAATGCGGCGCTCTGATGGGGATTCTCTCCATATCTTAACACAGTAACCCTTTCATAGGACCTTGTAAGATAATAAGGGAAAGACGTTTCTTTTTCTGTGACATCATTGAGATAATCTGATATTAGGGAATCATATCTTGCTGTATGGGCAAAGACCTTCTTAGCAAGATTGAGCTTTGTTTCTTTGCTCAGTTCTCCCTTTGATGACTTCATCTCTTCGATTATGTTTACATAATCATTAGGGTCAACAACAACAGCAACATCCTGAAAATTTTTGGCTGCAGCCCTGAGCATTGTTGGCCCACCGATGTCTATATTTTCAATTGCATCTTCAAAGGTCACATTTGGCTTTGAGATAGTTTCCTCAAATGGATAGAGATTAACAACAACCATATCTATCGGCTTTATGTCATGCTTTTTTATATCTTCCATATCCTTATCATGGCTCCGTCTTGCAAGAAGACCTCCATGAATCCTTGGATGAAGGGTCTTAAGCCTTCCTTCAAGCATTTCAGGGAATCCTGTGTAATCTGAGACCTCCACAACTGCAATGCCTGCATCACGAAGTGCCTTTGCAGTGCCTCCTGTTGAAAGAATTTCAACTCCCATTATGGATAATTCCTTTGCAAAATCAACAATCCCTTTCTTATTAGAGACGCTGATAAGCGCCCTCTTAATCATTATCTATCCCTCCTTATTTATGAAATAATTGATTTAAGACTTTTTAGATGTTACTGCATAGAAACCCGAATACACAGGTTTAACCTTTACACTCTTACACTTGGGACATTTCACCTTCTTAGTTTCTTTCTCTTTAATGCTCATAATTAAAGAAAAGGTTTCTCCACATTTCTCACATTTGTAATCATATGCTGGCATGAGCAAACCTCCCTTGTTAATATATAAGCTATTTTATCATAACAGGCCCTTCTCTTTGAGACTTACATATTTTCCATCACCTATAATCACATGGTCAAGTACAGTTATTCCAATAATATCACCTGCATCCTTTAGTCTTTCTGTAATGGCAATATCATCTCTGCTCGGTGTAGGGTCTCCGCTTGGGTGATTATGGACAAATATGAGTGAGGCAGCAGATTCTTTTATAGCTTCTTTGAATGCCTCACGTGGATGAATAAGGGAGTTTGTAAGGGTTCCTTCAGAAACCTTATACTCTTTTATGAGCCTGTTTTTTGCATCAAGAAGCAGGCCTATGAAAAATTCTTTTTTAAGATTTTTAAATCTTGGAGCAAAATATGAATAGACAGAGTGGCTTGAAGAAAATATAGGCTTGCCTTCAGATGATTCGCCCATTAATCTCTTTCCAAGTTCAAAAGCTGCCTTAATCTGGGCAATCTTTGCAATTCCAAGACCTTTAATTGAGGAAAGCTCTGAGATTGACGCAGAATCTATATTTCTCAAAGTTTTGAATGTGTCAAGAAGCGACATTGAAAGACCAAAAACCCCTTTTTCCCCACTGCCTGTCCTTAGGATTATTGCAAGGAGTTGCGCGTCAGAAAGGCTCTCAGCACCATATTTAATAAGCCTCTCCCTCGGCCTCTCATTCTCTGGCCAATCTTTTACTTTTTGCTCAGGCATAGCCTTCTCCCATAAACTTTGCCTTTCAACATTTATAAATTTTACTTCACCCTTGCCCCTTGTTTCACTTCCCTATCAACTGATAAAACAGAGAGCCTTCCTTCCTCATCAGTTGCAGCAAGGAGCATTCCATGGGACTCTATGCCCATAAGCTTTGCAGGCTTGAGGTTTGTGACAACAACAATTTTTTTGCCTATAAGGTCATCAGGTGTATATGCCTTTGCTATGCCTGCTACTATCTGCCTTTCTTCATTTCCTATATCTACCTTAAGTCTTAATAGTTTTTCAGATTTCTCAACCTTTTCAGCAAATACTACCTTCCCGACCTTTAATTCAGCCCTTGTAAAGTCCTCTATGCTTATTAATTCCTTTAATCCCTCCACTGTCCTTGTTTTTTCCTTCCTTTCTTCTTTTTTCTCAACCCTCGGGAAAAGATGTTCTCCTTTAGAGATTACTATTTCATAGTCCGGATTCCATTGCCATTGAAATATAGCCTCCTCTGTTAATGATTTAAGACCAAGCTGTTTCCACATCCTTTCTGCTGTAGAAGGCATAAAGGGATATATTGCTAAAGCCGTAAGCCTCAATGCATTCCATAGATTAAACATTACAGCTTTAAGTTTGTCAGGATCGCTCTTTGCCAACTTCCATGGCTCTTTTTGCGCAATGTAATTATTTGCATCACCAATTATTTGCCAGATACTCTCAAGTATCAGGTTAAAGCTTAAGCGTGACCAGTATTCCTCTTTATAGATATTTTCATTTGCCTTGATGCAATTCTCTACAAATTCATCCTTGTTATAGACCAGTTCAATATGTCCCTTAAAAAATTTCTCTGCCATGGTGAGAAACCTGTTTAGAAGATTTCCGAGGTCATTAGCAAGATCTGTGTTTATTCTCCTTGTTAAGGCATCTTCAGAAAAATCACCATCAAGACCAAAGGGTACCTCCCTAAAAAGAAAATATCGGAAGGCATCAACACCGTATTTATCAACTATTACATTTGGGTCAACAACATTACCAATGGATTTAGACATTTTCTTGCCATCAACTGTCCACCATCCATGAGCAAAAATATTTTTAGGCAGTGGCAATTCCAATGCCATGAGCATAGTTGACCAATATACAGCATGTGTTATAAGTATATCCTTCCCTATAATGTGATGATTTGCAGGCCACCAGAAATCTCCGAATTTTGCTCTTTCAGCATTAGGCACAAGATATCTTGTTGCTGAAAAATAATTCACAAGCGCATCAAACCAGACATATGTTACAAAATTATCATCAAAGGGAAGTGGAATTCCCCATGTGAGCCTTTGTTTGGGCCTAGAAATACATAAATCTCCCAAGATATTGTTTTTTAAAAATCCAAGAACCTCGTTTTTTCTGGTTTCAGGAAGTATATATGTAGGATTTTCTTCTATATGCCTTATTAAAGACCCCTGATATTTTGACATGAGAAAAAAATAGTTCTCTTCCTGTATCTGTTCAACAGCCCTACCACAGTCAGGGCAGTTTCCTTCTATCAAATCCTTTTCTGTCCAGAATCTTTCATCAGGTACACAATACCATCCAGCATAACTCCTTTTTTCTATCTCCCCCCTATCAAAAAGCATCTGCAAAAGATCCTGAACAGTTTTAACATGTTCTATATCTGTAGTGCGAATAAAGGCATTGTTAGATATATGAAGCTTCTTCCAGAGACTCTTGAAGTTATCCACCATCATGTCAGCATGTTCTTTTGGAGTTTTGCCCTTTTCCTTCGCAGCCTTTTCAACTTTCTGTCCGTGCTCGTCTGTCCCTGTCAAAAAAAAGACCTCATTACCTTTAAGACGATTGTATCTTGCAAGGATATCTGCTGCAATAGTTGTATATGCATGGCCTATATGGGGTATGTCATTAACATAATATATTGGTGTTGTTACATAGAATTTTTTTCCTCTTTCTGTCATTTTCTCTGATCCTTTCTTATTTTCTCTCCACTCTTTAATAATATCTCTTGTAGAGGCGTATCCTCTTCTGTAACAGGTATCTCATCATCCACAACAATACCCTCAAGGTCTCCCTCATATTCATATCTTAAACAACACATAAGCCTGCTACAAAGACCTGAGAGTTTACCAACATTCAAAACTAATTCCTGTTTTTTTGCCATTTTTATTGATACTGGTTCAAAGGATGTGAGAAAAGTGCTACAACAAAGTTCTTTACCACATATGCCAAGTCCGCCAATTAATCTCGTCTCATCCCTTACTCCGATCTGCCTCATCTCTATTCTCGTCTTAAATCTTGCTGCAAGGTCCTTTACAAGTTCCCTAAAATCAATTCTCCCATCAGCGGTAAAATAATATATGATCCTCTTTTTATCAAGGGTTATTTCAGTATCTACAAGTTTCATGGGCAAGCCACGTGCCTTGATCCTTTCAAGACAAAAACTTCGCGCCTCTTTTTTAAGTTCTTCATTCTGCTTTAATGCATTAAAGTCATCATCTCCAGCTACTCTTATAATCTTTTTTAAATTCCTTCCTGTGGGTTCGACGAAATGCTTATCTTTAACTATCCTGCCTATTACTAATCCAAACTCAGATTCGACTACCACATGGTCTCCTAATTTAACATCTATATCACTAAGAAAATCATAGATCTTTCCGCAAGGTCTAAACCTTACTCCAACAACTTCAGGCATTTCTCCCTCCAAAAGGTTCAAAAAATATATTAATCTTCTCTAACTTCTACATTACTATGCCGAAAATGAGATTTAATATCTGACACTTACAAATTCATTGTTAGGTTTAACTCTCTCATTCTACTTGCTATATGATTCCATGTTATTGCCTTGTTAAGGTTATAATCAAGCATCTCTCTTACCTTTTGCATATCCATATACGCATCAAGGATTGTCTTAATGTTTAAGGCTTTATCTTTCTTGATTTCTTGCAATTTTACATTCATAATCAATGATTTTTCACTGCAATCCCCAAATTCTAAGCACACTGCCAAATCCCTTAAAAATATAATCGCCATATCAATCCATGTCTTAATCTCCGATTTATCGGTCCATATATCTTTATTATCAATTGACAGCATTTTCTTGAAAAGTTTAATAAACTGTTCCCTTTCCTCAATAAAGTCCTTTGACAAAGCTAGGCCCGGCCTTCCCATAGCAATCTTTATAAGAAATTCTATATCCTTCTCTTTATCAGAAATAAATTTTTCAATAATTTTTTTTGAATCATTAACTGGCAAGGGATAAAATTTTACATTAATACATCTTGACCTTATAGTATCAAGCATTATATCTGGTTTATTGGATATGAGAAGTATAAGACTTTCCCTCGTAGGCTCTTCAAGGGTTTTAAGAAATGCATTTGCAGAATATGTATTCATAGCATCTGCATCATCAATGATAACAACCTTTTTCCTACCCTCGTTAGTGCTATAATAAAGAAATTCCTCAATCTTTCTTATTGCATCAATAGGATATTCACTCCTAATATTTTCCTTTTTCTCTAAAGAGAGTTTTTCTTCAACATTTTCTAATGTAATGTTCAGGACGTCAGGGTGCATATCAGCATCTATTTTTTTACAAGATATACAACTATCGCAGCAATCAAAATCTATTGGATGCAAACAATTAATAGCCTTAACATAGTTGATGGCAGCAAATCTTTTTCCAATACCTGCATCACCTGAAAACAAAAAAGCAGAAGGCACTCTGTCTCTTATCAGAGTGCCAATAAGAATTCTTAATGCCCTTTCCTGTCCAATTACATCCCTAATCGCCATGATATAATCTCCCAAACCTTTGCTCTTACATCTTCAATTGAAGTGGAGGCATCAATAACCTTAATCCTTTGAGGTTCTTCATTTGCAATCTTTAAATAGCCGTCTCTTACCTTTCTGTGAAACTCGATATCCTCAAGCTCAAGCCTATCAATCTTATTTATTCCTCTGTTTCTCTTCATTCCTGTTTCTACATCAAGGTCAAAAATTATAGTAAGATCAGGTTTAACCCCTTCTGTTGCTATATTATTAATTGATTTTATGAGTTGTATGTCTATACCTCTTCCATAACCCTGGTATGCAACCGTGGAATCTATAAACCTGTCAGTGATCACAATTTTTCCTGCTTTAATGGCAGGAAGTATCTTCTCAGAAATATGCTGAGCCCTCGCTGCATTGTATAAGAGAAGCTCTGTCATATAAGACATGGCCCCATGATTTACATGAAGGAGTATTTCACGAATTCTGTCTCCGATAGCAGTTCCACCCGGCTCATGGGTCAGTACTACCTCGTATCCTTTCTCAATAAGCACCTCAGACAAAAGCCTTGACTGCGTAGTCTTTCCTGTTCCTTCTATGCCCTCAAGGGATATAAATATGCCTTTTGCTAACTTTTTCCTTCTAACTTCTGATATTTGACTTTCTCTCATATCATTGCCTCTTTCAATCTTATGAGCAATTGAAATATCTTGATTGTTTCTTCAATGCTCCTTGAGCCTGTGCCACATGAAGGGGTAATAAGGATTCGTGAATTAACAAGTTCAGAAGGTATATGCTCATACATATTCTTTAGATAACTTTCCATTAATTTTTTTATGGATTTATCATCAGCAGAATTAATTGCATCAGATGTTGGCACAATCCCCCATGCAAGGTAACCGCCTGCCTGAAGAAAGTTTTTTATTTCTTCATGATATATAGCGAAGGCATCAAAATATTCAAAGGCATCAAAGCTTATTATTTTTGTGCCGCTTCTAATAACCATGGGCCAGTCAGCCCTTCCGCAGCAGTGTATTCCTGATATACCACCAGCATCCTCAATTGAAGAGACCATATCCTTAAGTAATCTCAGGACTTCAGCGCTATCAACACCAAGATAAGATGAACTGCCTATTGCGGAAAGTATTGGTTCATCTATGAAAATAATAACCCTGTCGCTATGCTGCCTTAATATATTTATCTGCCATAATGCCTTTGCCTTTAAAAGCATTAATGAGATTTCTCGTAGTTCCTCATCAAAATACACAAACCTTCCATAGTTGTCTTTGAGTCTGAGAGTAAATGTAACAGGTCCTGTAACATGACCTTTTAATGTCTTAAACCTTCTGCCCTTTATCATCTTCAGAAAAGTGTGCAGTCCAATAGCATAATCTTCAGATATTGCTATCTTTGACTTTTCTGTGACTGCTTCATAAAATCTTTCAAGATCATCGCCTCCATCCCTTATCACCCATGATTCCTGTTTGTCTTCATTTATTTTTATATATGGCATACCTTCAGAATACTGAATGATCATGGACTCTTTAAATGATATATTTGGAAGTTGGGGCCAGAAGGGTATATCAAATGTCTTTAATATAAGCTTACATGCCTCGTCAGGATTTCTGTGCGGAAGGCTTCCTATTCCAGTAGTAGAAAATGGTTTGATTATATCAAGCATATTTTATAAGAGCGGTATTAGATAGATAGCTATCTTAAGATAAAATTATTTAACAATAACAAGACTTCATCAGTCTTGTATCTTTTTTAAGATATCAGGCAATTGAGCCTTAAAATCAGGATATACCCTGCCCAAAAATACCTTTAATGCCTTTATTTCAATTTTGAGGTCTTCAATCTCTTTTAAAAAACCTTCTATCTTGCTTACCTTTTCAGTCAAGGTATTTAACTCTTTCTCAACAAGGGTCAACTTCTCTTGTAAAAGAATAATCTCTTTCATATAAACTCCTTAATTATATGCAAACGTATGTTATATGATTTTTAACCTTTATTTTCTCCTTTGTGCCCTTGTCAGCTTTCTAAGCTTTCTGTGTTTGTGTTTGCGCATCTTTTTTTTGCGCCATTTAACAACACTTCCCACACTGCCACCTCCTTCTATTTAGCATAGTAAGTCTAACAGAAACTACATAATATAACAAATAAATCTTTAAATTTCTAATTTTATTTTTTATTAAAAATAAAAAATACCAATTCATTTAAGCACAGATATCCATTTGAGAAGCATTATTGTGATTAATGATCTTTAATGCTATTTTTTATACTTTCCATAAAGGCCTCAAGTTGAAGGTCTATAGTTAAAGATTCTGTCCCGTCATAGGGAATGCTTATGCAGGGTATGTTATAATCTCTGCTGACCACTTTCAATAATGCTGTAACAATTGTACCAGGCATACAGCCAAATGGCATTGTGTTTATTATACCGGACGCACCCTTTTCAATAAAATCAATTGCCTTTCCAATGCTGAGTATAGTCTCTCCTTCAAAAGATTCATGGACATATGGAGAGGCCTTTTTAATTGTCTCCTTTGTTGAAGGCTCGTTAAGAGATCTTAGCAACCCTTTAAAGTACGCAGAGTATTTATGTTCAATCCTGTCCTGAAATAATTTTTTCAAATAAAGTCCTAACAAATTTGATATATCCCTTTTTACAAAAGACCTCTTTATTGCCAGGTAGTTTACATAATATATCCATTCACCAAATGGCGCAAGCCATGCCTCACCACCTAATGACTCTATCTTTCTTATAAGATTCTCGTTAGAGAAATTGTGGCATCTAACAAAAATCTCTCCTACAATGCCAACAACAGGTTTTTTTTCCTTATATTTTGGTATATTTTCAAAATCATTTTTCATCCTTTTCATTACATCTTCTAATGTCCCATTCCTATTCATAAGAGCTGAACATATTATATCTCTGTATTTCGCAAAGAGTTCATCGGATATCCCCTGTTCCTTTTCATAGGGTCTGCTCTCATGGAGACATTTATAAAGGATGTCAAATGCAACTATGCCATGCCATGCAACCTTTATAAATTCTTTTCCATTTTCTATACCTATTTCCTTGAATGTATTTGAGTGTTGCTCAGGCGCAACCATTATGACGTCTTTATATCCTAATTCCTTTAGCATTAGATCTTGTAATACATGATACTGTCCAAATCTACAAGGTCCGTTGGCAGTTGGCATAAAAAAGGCGGATTTATCAGGAATAAAGTCAGGTTCAGATATCTTCTTTAATATATGGCCTGTTGTGATTGTGCATGGGTAACATTCCTTGCCTGACAAATATCTCTTTCCCAGATCTACAATTGTCCTATCAGTTTCAGGCAACACCTCAGCATTCACATTACACCTTTTAAATGCAGCAGCAAGGGCATAGGCATGATCTAACATCCTCGGTATATAAATAATACGGTCCTTTGATTTAATAGAAATTTGTTTTCTAGTATGTTCTTCTTTTTTTATTATAAAGCTTCTTTTCTCAATGCTATCGAGAAAGGCCTCGCATCTTGTTATAGCACCAGCGTCTGCGCTATGTTCATCGATCTCAATATGTAGAAATGGTTTTCCCCCCAACTCTTTCTTAAAATATTTGAGTATAAAAGAGTCTGGTCCGCAGGAAAAGCTTCCTATGTAAATTGGGAATAAATTTGGGGTATCTCTAATAATCCTTGCTGCCTTAATGATCCTCTGCCCCGATCTCCAATACATATTTGGCCATGAATCCTTTATCCTTTCTGTTTCAAGAGGTAGGAAATCCATAGGTATTGAAAGGGTATCTATATTTGATAGTTTTTTTGGTATCTCTAAGTTTACTCCACTATCAAATGAGTTATATGATCTTCCTACTATTACTATTGCAGGTACATTTTCTTCCTTGATTGAATTAAGCACTTCATTTCCTTTAGCTGTTATAGCCCTTTTAAACTCAATTTGTGCTTTTTCAGCAATTATTATTGCCCTTTCTATATTAGATAGGCTAATCTTATACTCCTTTAATGCCTTACTCAATTCATCTTTGAGATATTTCATCCCGCGTGAAAGGTCTATAATAGGTGTGATTCTTTTTATTCCATTAATAGCAGCATTTGATACATAAGGGATAGTCTGAACATAGGGGCATGCAACGCCCCTCTGAAATTCATCTTTATCAGTATTAAGATTTATAAAACTTGGTAAAAATATAGCATCAACATTATTATCTTTAAGCCATTTAATATGTCCATGGGCTACCTTTACAGGGAAACAGGCCTCAGAAAGGACATTTTCTATTCCCAAATTAATAATCTGTTTATTGGTCTTTGGAGATACTAACACCTCAAATCCAAGTTCCCATAAAAGGGTTGACCAAAAGGGTAGATACTCTTGAAAGAAAAAGATGTAGGGAATTCCTATCTTTAGTCTATTATTTCGGGAGTTAGGAAGCCTGGAAGCCTCTTCTAATCTTTTATTATGTTCCTTCCATAACATCTCTTCCCTGAATGAAAAAAGATCTGGGATATGGGATTTTTTAGATCTGCTAATATCATATTTTTCGCATCTTCCGCCATAAAATAGATATCCATCATCACCCTCGATTTTAACCCTATTTATCTTGCAAACATTTGGACAACCTTTACACTCAAATGAGTCTATCTCATAAGGTTTCTTTGAAAGTTCAAATCCCTTAAAGCGCGTAACCCGTGAGCCTTTAACCATGACTTGCGAACTATTACCTTCAACATGCGATATGTCACCATCTTTCATATAATCCCTTGCGATAAGCGCCATACCAATAGCGCCAGTCACATCATGATGTGGAGGGACGACAACCCTTTTCCCTATGTATTTCTCAAATGCCGCAACCACAGCCTTATTAAAGGCCACCCCTCCTTGAAAAAAGATTTTCTCACCAATGGGTTTTCCCGCAACAACCCTATTTATATAGTTCTGAACTATTGAGTATGCTAACCCTCCAAGGAGGTCATCCTTTTTTGCACCTCTTTGGAGATTTGCCATCAGGGAATTTTCCATAAATACTGTGCAACGTTCACCAAGCCTACAGGGGTTTTTTGATGCAAAGGCTAATTCTGCGAATTCCTTTTTTATTGAGACATCAAGTTTTTCAGCCTGTTCTTCTAAAAAAGAGCCTGTACCTGCTGCACATGCCTTGTTCATCTCAAAATCAACAATAACACCATCCCTTATAGATATATACTTTGAATCCTGTCCACCTATTTCAAATATTGTATCTACTGATGGATCAATAAATATTGCAGCAGTGGCTTGAGCAGTGATCTCATTCTTCACAATATCAGCACCCACATAGTCTGCAATCATATATCTACCAGACCCTGTGGTACCAACACCTGCTATCTCAACACTATCACCTAACTCTGCATATATCTCCTCAAGTCCTTGTTTTACTGCCTCTATAGGTCTCCCAGCAGTCATTAGATATCTCTTGGCAAGCAGATTTCCCTTTTCATCTATTACAGCAAGGTTTGTGCTTATTGATCCAATATCAATCCCAAGATAGGCCTTTACAGGCAGTGACACGTTAGCATCTAAGGACTTTAGATTTTTAAAATGCCCGTTACTTCCTTTAAGATGTCTTTCAAAAAAGCTGTCTCCTTCTGCTATTAAAGGTGCATAACCTTTTTCTGAGAATTGTGAGGATGAAAGGAATTGCTCTAAATCTTCTAGATTAAATGTATTTACAAGGCCTTCATCCATGTCCTTCAAGGCAGCTCCTAATGCACCCATTAATGCAAAATCTGGCGGGATAAATAATTCATCAAGTTCAAAGACCTCTTTAAATGCCCTTATCATCCCTTTATTAGCTGCTACACCACCTTGAAATGCTACAGGAGGTTTTATATCCTTTCCTTTTGCAATGGTACCTTTGAAATTTCTTGCTACAGCAAAGCATAGACCAGCAATAATGTCTTCTATAGGTGTTGCAATCTGTTGAAGGTGTATCATGTCTGATTTAGCAAATACACTACATCTTCCTGCAATCTTTGCCGGACTTAATGATCTAGCAGCAATTTCACTAAATTCTTCTATAGTTAGCTTTAGACGTTCTGCCTGCTGTTCAAGAAAAGAGCCTGTGCCAGCAGCACATACAGAGTTCATAGAAAAGTCCTTTATGCCAGATTCATCTAATATAATAAGTTTTGAATCCTCACCGCCAATCTCAATAACAGTTCGTATATGAGGATATAACTTCTTAATAGAATATGACTGAGAGACGATTTCATTTACAGGTTTTATATTCAATATTGAGGCAATGCCCTTTCCAGCAGAGCCAGTAATAGATAAAGAGCTATCGGGATAACGGCTGATTACTTCCTTTAAAAGTTTAAGAGCAGTGATAGCAGGATGTCCATAGTGCCTCATATAAGAGCTATCTAATTTATTCTTGTCTTTATTTAGGACAACGAGTTTTACACTCACTGAACCAACATCAAGACCTATAAAATACATATTTCCTCCAACATAAATGGTAATGCTAAATTTAGCAAATTTTTATTACTTTTTAATGTTTAAATAGATATTTGAAAGTTTAAAACCTTCTTTTATAACAGAGGCTGATCCAGAATGATGTAAAACAATATTCCTATTTGCTTTCAAAAAGGATGTGACAGATATCAGAGTCTGCATTATTTATTAAATTTACCTTATTTACAAATATGGCGGAGGGGGTGAGATTCGAACTCACGGTAGGGTCAACCCCTACAACGATTTTCAAGACCGCCGCTTTCAACCGCTCAGCCACCCCTCCAAAGATGTTAAATTATGTTATCAAATCTTAAAAGGAAAATTCTACTTACTTTATACCATTAGTAGTAAAAAACTTCTAAATTAATAAGCAAAACAGATATGGCCAAAAGCCTTTAAAAATACTGCTTGAAATAACTTATATTGTAAATATCATCACCATTAGTAGTAACTTGATTGATGATACATAATAATAATCCTTCGTTTGTTAATAAAAAGACCTTCTATAGGCTTTAATGTCTTATTAGCTTTTCAATATTATAGATTAGGGTCATAGTTTAAGTAATATCATATTAGAAATTGGATCAAGCTCTCTGACAGCATTTACCCCTTTTATCTCAAATATTATCGCCTCAAGAACAAGAAATACCTCAGCATTTTCCCTAACACAACCTACCATTACACTGTCTTTTTTGCCAAAGGCACCATGAAAATGCACCCTCGGCTCGTCCTTATGCCAAAATATGGTTCCAAGGCCCACAATCTCATGACTTTCATTAATCTCCCTCCACATTGGTTTTGGAGGGATCTCCTCTTTTTCAGGGCCAACAACAAATCTGCCCTTTTTCATTCCACCAACAAGGTAAAAAACTGAAGACCTAATATCCTCTCTTTTTGCAATATCCATAAGCCCTTGTAATATATTGTCTCCATCATCAAATCTTGCTACAAAAATTCTGCCAATCTCTCCTTTTGAATAAACCATAATGCCTCCATTTTATATCATTTACAGCCGAAGAATGTTGCATATTTGCCAACTAAAGAGATTCCAGCCCTTTGAATATTTGGGTTTAACATGTTTTTATTATGGGATTCAGATTCCCTCCATAATTCAAAAAGAACCTTTGGTGAAGATGCATTCCAGCCAATGTTTTCAACACATAAATCACTCTTTGAATCTGTAAATCTTTTTTGAAAATTTGCATGACTAAGTGTATTTTTTTGTGTCATGTATCTTGAATGAGTAAAAGCTATCTCCTTTAATCTTTCATCATATTTAAGAGGGCTTAATCCGTTTTGTGTCCTGTAATTATTTATAAGGGTTAGCAAATCAGATTCATATGTTGTTGATTCAACATGTCCTATGGAAAAAAGGAAATAAAATATAAAAGGGCTAATTAATAAAAACCTAAACTGCATATCCCTTTATAAACCTCTTCAACAGAAATATTATCCATACATTTTATATTACTACAATATTTTTTATAACAGGGAGAACAAGGTAAGTTAGACCTTATCACTAAATGCCCCTCACCATAAGGTCCTGTTCTAATAGGGTTAGTAGGACCAAATATAGCTATAACAGGTATTTTTAGTGCCGCTGCTATGTGCATTGGCCCTGAATCATTAGTTATAACATATCTTGCCCCCCTTATCAGATAAATAATATCTCTTATACTTGTCTTTCCAGCTAATGAGAGTGCCTTGCCTGATGATAAAGCCTCTATCTTTTTTGCCTTCTCTATATCAGAACTGCTTCCTATAATTATACTTTTAATATTTATCATTGAGGCAAGTCTTCCAAATTTTTCAGCCTGCCATATCTTTGTTCTCCATCGGGCAGAGGGTACAATTACAGCATAATCTTTGATTTTTTTTCGTAGATTACATATATCCTCTGTCCCCTTTATAAAAGGCATAGGAAATTTTATATCCTCTGAATTGCAACCTAATGATTGTGCAGCCTTTAAGTATCTCTCAACGGCATGTGTATCAATGGAGGCTTTAATCTTATGTGTATAAAAGATTGAACTACCCTCTCTTGCATCTTTAAATCCTATTCTTAAAGGCGACTTAGTTGAATAGGTTAATAGTCCACTTCTTAAAAGTCCTTGCAAATCAATAGCAATATCATAAGATTCATCTTTAATTTTTTTATAGATTTCTTTAAATTCAGAAACCGTCTCTTTTATATATTTCACATTCTTCCATTGGTCCTTATTTATTATCCAGAGCTTTTTTATCATAGGATGGCATTCAAGAAGTCCTTCAAGACCCTTTGCTACTACCCAATGTATTTCAGCCTCTGGAAAGGTATCTTTTAAAGCATTCAAAACAGGAAGGCTGTGGACTATATCGCCAAGAGAGCTGGGCTTTATAATTAAGATCTTCTTTGGTATCCTTTTTATAATAATTTTATCCATGCGATATTATTAGCTGCACTGCATCTTTTAAATTTTTTACTATAAAATCAGCATGAGATGATTCTTGTTGTTTTCCGGTTTTTACAAGTATACCTATTGCACCAACAGCCTTTGCAAGGAGCATGTCAGCATCTTTGTCACCTATTACATACGATTTTTTTAAATCAACTAGGTGATCTGCCCTAGCCATAATAAGCATACCCGGCTCCGGCTTCCTACAAAAGCAATTATCATCAGAACTATGGGGACAGTAATAAAAGTCATCAAATCCATATCTTTCAATAAAGTAATTATTAACCTCTTTTACAAATGATTCCTGGACAATTCCTCTGCTGATGCCCGACTGATTGCTTACACCAATTAACAAAAATCCTTTGTCTTTAAGAATCCTTAAACTATCAATCTCAGGGAATATCTCAAAGTCTTCCCATCTGCTTAAATAATCTGCGTCTTTACATAATGTTCCATCTCTGTCAAAAAATATTGCCCTTTTATAGGAAAATATTTTCTTAATTGCAATATATACATCATCTGATGATATTGAATACATACATTTCATATCATTATTTTTGCATGTCCTGTCAAAACAGGGACTACAAGAAACCTCTGACCTTAATACCAAACTATTATTATTAATATATCCTGTAAATTCTGGCTCTGTTGAACCGAATATACTGACCATAGGTGTTCCTACTGAAAAGGCAATATGCATTGGTCCTGAATCATTAGTAACAAATATATTGCATTCTGAGATTAGGGCAATTAATTCCCTTAGGGTGGTCTTTCCAGTTAAATTTAACACATTATTCTCTGTCCTTAGATCAGGTCTAATTTTTATTAATATCTCATCTGCTGTCTTAATATCCGATGAAGAGCCGAAAATCACAATACTTCCTTTTGTCTCTTGTAAAAACCAGTTTGATATATCTGCAAATCTCTCTGGCAACCATCTTTTAGAAGAACCATAGGCTGCACCTGGATTTATTCCAAGTATTGGTCTATTAAGGATTGATAATTCCCTTCTTTTGGATAATCTCTCATCAATTGATATATATACATATGGATAAAACTCGTTCATCTTTTTTTCATAGAAAGATTTTAATATTTGTTTAAACCCTACATTATCTATAGTAATCCCAGCTAACCTGAGTAGATTTAGATAGTAATCAATATGATGAAGTCTTCTATCATCATTATTAAAAGGAATAGGTTTTGTTAACAGCAAACCCCTTCCATCCCTATTGTATCCAATTCTTTCTGGTATCCCTGCAATAAATGCTATCAATGCTGCATCAAAGGCATTCTGAAAAAGTACTGCCTTAGAAAAATTTTTTTCTCTTAATATATTTGATAACTTTAATCTCCCCAAAAATCCTTTAAATCTATCTTCTAATAATATAATTTCATCTATATTTGGATTTTTCTCAAATATTGGGGATACAGATGGCTTAACTAAAAGACTAATCATAGAATCAGGATAAGATTGCCTTAAAACTTTTATAGCAGGTAGGGTCATTATAGAATCACCTATCCAATTAACGCCTCTTATAAGAATTTTACTGTTGTTTTTCACCATATTTTAGTGTAACATTTAAACATAAATTCATTCACAAAAAAGCTTGACAAACTAATTTATTTATTATATAATTGTTTTTAATTAATAATTATTATAAATTAAAAAAGTATGATACACAAATATAAACATATAGGTTTCAAACTAACACCACAAAGGCTTGCTATACTGGAATATCTTGAAGACAATAAAGAGCATCCATCAGCCGAGGATATTTATAGGGCAATTATAACCAAGTTTCCAACTATATCCCTTGCTACTGTCTATAATACCCTTGAGGCGTTGAAAAAAAGGGGAAATATAAATGAATTAACAATTGACCCAGAGAAGAGGCATTTTGATCCTAATGTTGAACCTCATCATCATTTAATATGTGTTAAATGCAAAAAAATTGTTGATATAGACATTAAATTTGAGATTGAGCTAACAGATGACAAACAGCATGGGTTTGAGATAATAGGTAATCATATAGAGTTTTACGGAATATGCCCAGAGTGCAAGAAAAAACAATAAATATGGGGGACATTTTCTCCTTACTTATGCACAGAAGATGTGATGAAGATGGCAGTCTTTATAGGTTCTGTGACCTTGAAAGGGAGGTGAATTACAGAATAAACAGGTCATAGGATCAGATAGGAGTCTTTGACCCCTTCAATTAATTGAAATAGGAGGATTAAAAGTGAGAAAAATAGTTGTTATCCTATCAATTTTGGTATTTACCGTCATTTCCTATTCTCTGGCTGATGCTGAAGTAAAAGTGCCGCGTGATTATCTTAAACATTTCAAGCCTATCACCATGAAGTTTGTGGATAATCCAGACAACCCAGTAACCCCCGTTAAGGTCAAGCTGGGAAAGATGCTTTACCATGACCCAAGGCTATCAAAAAGTGGGCTCTTCAGCTGTAATACATGCCACAATATGGCAACATATGGAGTAAGTAATCTCCCGGTAGATATTGGGCACAAGTGGGCACTCGGACCAGTAAACTCTGGCACTGTCTTTAATGCTGCCTTCTATACTGCCCAGTTCTGGGATGGAAGAGCTAAAGATTTAGAGGAACAGGCAAAGGGCCCTATCCTTGCTCCTGTTGAAATGGCAATGCCAAACGAGCAGGCAGCGGTGGACAGAATAAAATCTATTCCTGAATACAGAAAACTCTTTGCACAGGCATTTCCAAAGGATAAAGAGCCGCTCACATATGACAATATTGCAAAGGCAATCGCTGCCTTTGAGAGAACACTTCTAACACCGTCAAGATTTGACAAATTTTTACTTGGAAATGAAAAGGCGTTAAACACCGAAGAAAAGAAGGGCCTGAAACTCTTTGTTGAGGTTGGATGCGCCAGTTGTCATAACGGCATTGCCCTCGGCGGGGATTTCCAGAAGCTCGGTGTAGTAAAACCTTACAACTCCCAGAGTCCGAGTAAGGGAAGATATGATGTAACAAAGAAACCAGAAGACATGAATGTGTTCAAAATGACAACACTTAGAAATATAGAAAGGACATATCCATACTTCCACGATGGTCAGGTATGGGATCTGGATGAGGCAGTCAAAATCATGGCTGATATTCAGCTTGGCATTACATTAAAAGACGATGATGTGAGGGCAATAACAGCGTTCCTCAAGTCGCTAACAGGAGAGATACCTAAGGATGCGCTTCAGATGCCTGTGTTACCGCCCTCCACTAAGGATACTCCAAAACCATCTTACGATTAAAGAAACTACTACAGGGCGAAGCCTTCTGCCTCGCCCTGCTAATTTAAAGGAGGTGGGTAAAGTGGCAGTTTTCAAATGCAGTAAATGTGGCACAACAAAGGAAGGAAGATGCAAGCCACAAAAATGCCCTAAATGTGGTGAAAAGGGAACAATGTCGAAACAGTAAACATATATAAAAATGTTTAGAGCCATTGGCTCTTAAAAAATTAAATATTTTTAGGAGGTTTTTATGAGTGATATTTGTTGTCTAAAGGTAGGTCAACAGGTTCCAGACTTTGAAATTGAAACCTTTAATCCTGTTACTAAAAAATTCGACAAATTCAGTCTTTCTGAGGCAAAAAAGAATAAAAAGTGGACTGTTCTTGTTTTTTATCCTGCTGATTTCACCTTTATTTGCCCTACTGAGTTAGCAGATGTAGCTGAAAAATATGAGGAAATAAAAAAACTTGGCGCAGAGGTTATATCTATAAGCACAGATACAAAATTTGTCCATTATGGATGGTATCAACAAGAAAAGACTATTCAGAACGTCAAATATCCAATGGGAGCTGATCCAAAGGGAACTGTATCTAAAATCTTCGGTGTATATGATGAAGATTCAGGACTTGCCCTAAGAGGTACTTATATTATAAATCCAGAAGGTGTCCTTGTATCTTCTGAGGTTAATTATTACAACGTTGGAAGGAGCGCTGATGAACTCCTGAGAAAATTAGAGGCATTCACCTATGTATGGGATAAACCTCAAGAGGTATGCCCTGCAAAATGGAAGCCTGGAGAAAAAACCCTGAAGCCATCTGAAGAAATGGTTGGTAAGGTATATGAGGCTTTAAAGTAAAAGGCGATGTTGTAACATATTTTCTGTAAATTCAAAATAGGGTATAATCCTCAAGGA
>CAZIMB010000024.1:0-23723 GCA_964540275.1 uncultured Nitrospirota bacterium
AGGGAAACAGGCATATCTGAGTTTGATTTAGTAGGATCAACTATAAATGAATCATTTGATAAATTGAGCAAGAAGACATCACAATATGAGACGCTTCATAATATATCAATTGGGCTGTATGAAAAATCATCAATAGAAGAGATCCTTGAACTTATTGTTGAGAAGGTAAATGAGGTTATTAAAGCTGAAATTGCTGCTATAATTATTTATGATGAAAAGGGGGACATTGAAAGTATTATTTCAAAAGGACTTCACGAGACTAATAATTCATTACTGGAAGGGAAAGATATTTTGGAGTTTGTTAAACTATCCTTGACACCAATACACATTGAAAATGTATCAGAAAACTCAGCATTCCGTCTTTCTTTTCCTATATGGCACTCAAAAATGAAAAACCTCCTTTCCTACCCTATATTTGATACTGAGAATAGACCTGTTGGATCCCTCTTATTCTGCAATAAGCCTGCTGGCTTTACGGATGATGACGAGATGCTCCTGAAGGTGATTGCAGCAGATGCTTTTATAGCCTTAAATAAAGTAGAAAACATAAAGAAGCTTAAAAGATTCCAGCAGGTCATGGACTCAGCCTTTGATGTAATTATGATTACGGATAGCGAAGGTTATATAAAATATGTAAATCCTTCATTTGAAATTGTTACAGGTTATTCAATAAAAGATGTCATAGATAAAAAGACTAATATTCTTAAAAGCGGTTATCATGATGGTGCCTTCTATAAGAACCTATGGAATACTATTAAATCTGGCAAGGTCTGGAAAGGTGAGCTTATTAATAGAAAAAAAGATGGAGAGTTATATTATGCCTCTGCGACGATCTTTCCGGTGCCTGCTGAAGGTGATATAATGTATGCCTCTATTCAGAGGGATATTACTGAGGAGAAAAAGCTTTTTGAACAACTATTAAGATCTCAAAAAATGGAGGCATTGGGCACGCTTGCAGGCGGTATAGCCCATGACTTTAATAATATTTTGACCGCTATTATCGGATATTCGGAGATGCTAATGTCTATGATAAAGGAAGAGGACTTTTTTTATAGGCCTATCTCCATAATTAACAACGCTGCTCATAAAGGGGCTGACTTGACCAAAAAAATTCTTACGATAAGCAGAAAAGAAAGATTACAGACATTACCAGTTGATATTAATGAGATAATTAATAGTTCCGTAGAACTGTTACAGAGAAGCATACCTAAAAATATAGATATTGTACTGAATCTTAAAAAAGATATTCCTAAGATAATGGCAGATCCATCACAGATGCAGCAGGTAATTATGAATCTTGCCTTAAATTCAGTTGATGCCATGCCTAAAGGTGGAAGATTATTAATAGAGACAGACATTAAGAAGAAAAATACCAATGGTAGTAAAGAAAATGCTTTTAGTAATAATGAATTCGTAAAAATTACTTTTCATGATACAGGTATCGGAATGGATGCAGAGACCCAAAGAAAGGTATTTGAACCATTTTTTACCACAAAGGGGCCAGAAAAGGGCACAGGTCTTGGATTGTATATCGTTTATTCAATAATAAATAACCATAATGGGTATATTAATCTTTATAGTGAGCCTAATAAAGGGACAAGCTTTCATATATACTTGCCTATTAAAAAAGGAGAAAATACTGGGGAAGAGCAGGAGATTGTGGATATAACCGGGTCAGGAACGATTCTTATAATAGATGATGAAGCTGATATAAGAGATCTAAGTAAGGATATTTTAGAAAAGCTTGGTTATAAAGTTCTAACTGCAAAAGATGGAAATGAAGGTTTAAGAATATTTAGGGAAATGAAAGATAATATATTAGTGGTAATATTAGATATGATAATGCCAAAAATGGGAGGGGCAGAGGTATTTAAGGAATTAAAAAAAATAAAACCTGATGTAAAGATTATTCTTTGCTCAGGATATAGCCAAAATGGATTAAGTGATATGAATGATCTCCTAAAAAATGGCAATTCAGAGTTTGTGCAAAAACCTTTTACAGTTTATTCAATTGGTCGGGCAGTAAAAAAGATTCTGTCATAACTATTATTTCAATAGGCTGTTCATTTACACTTGATTTTGCTATGCAAAGGATCATGCTCATAAAGAGATATCCATCATTAGATTTTCTGATATACAATTAAATTTTTTTTGTGTTATAGACCAGTGACATTGTATTTTGAAGCAATTCTTTAACATCTTTGGTGGTTCTGCCAAGTATATTTATATGCCCCATTTTCCTACCAGGTCTTGCATCCCTTTTGCCGTAGATGTGTAGTTTTATGCCAGGCAAAGATAAGACATTTCCAATATGAACCTCATCAGCACCTTTGCCAATTATATTAAGCATCGCAGATGGGCATAGAAGCCTTGGTTTAGTAATTGGAAGACTGCACATGATACGTAATAGCATTTCAAACTGTGATATATCACAGGCATCTAAACTATAATGTCCAGAATTGTGGGGGCGTGGGGCAAACTCATTTATAAGGATTTCTTCATCTTCTGTCAAAAACATCTCAATTACTATTAATCCAACAATATCTAAACTCCTTGCCAGATTTGATGCAATTTCATGAATCTTTTTTTCTATCTTTTTATTAATTTTTGCAGGTGAAATACTATATAATAATATTCCCTCTTTGTGAACATTTTCTACTATAGGGTAAAAGACCTCTCTGCCTTTTGCATCCCTTGCACAGATAATAGAGAGTTCTTTTATATATGGCACAAAATCCTCTGCTATAAATTGAGATGTCAGGTCTTGGCTTAACTTTGCTAAATCATTTAAGGAATTTATAACATATAGACCTTTGCCATCATATCCACCTTTTGCCTTTTTAAGAACTAACGGGAATTTTGGTGTTATTGAGTACATCTCTGAAGGGTCATTAATAATATGAAAATCAGGAACTGGAAATCCTTTATCTTTTAAAAATGTTTTCTCTGATATCCTACTCTGTTTTATCTGAAGTGCTAATGAAGAGGGGAATAGGGGTATCTTTTTTTCTATCTCCTTTATTAAGCCAATATCTATATGTTCAAACTCATAAGTTGCTACATCGCAATCTCTGATAAAAGATATAACATCTTCAGGATGGTATGTCCTATTGGCAACTTGCGCAGCTGGTCCATCGGGGTCCTTATCAAGAACAACAGTGTAAATGTTCATTCTCCTGCATTCAAGTATAAACATCCTGCCGAGCTGTCCACCGCCTATAATGCCTATTTTAGGATAAGTAAATGAAGACATACATTAGACCTTTATAATATTATATCCTGCTGATCTTTTTAATCTATCAGATACAGCAAGGCCGATGCCCTTACCTGACAATGACTCTGATATTATTATATCAATGCCTTTTTTATCCATTTCCCTGAGAATTGTAAAAAGTCTTTTAGCAACTACTTTTGCATTACTACCAGCAAAGGCAGTATAGCAGTTTTTATATTTATGATCTTTCCGAAAACTGATTATACCCACTTTTTTGTTATTTTTTAAAGCCTCATCAGCCAATAAATTTATTTTTTTATAGACATCCTTAGCTTTTCCCTCTACAACTATAACCTCTGCATTAGGGGCATAATGTTTATATTTTAGTCCTGGTGACTTTAAAAAATTTTTTGAATCTGTTTCCGATATTGAAATCTTTTCCTCCTTTACAGTAAAAGAGAGCAGTTTGACCTTACCAATTAGCTTCTCTATTGCCTCTAAAGTTACTACGCCAGGCCTTAGTATTATTGGAGGCATGACTGTCATATCAATAACTGTAGATTCTATACCAATGCTTGTTTTCCCTCCATCTATAATAAGTTCTATTTTGCCTTTGAGATCCTCTAAAACATCCTTTGCCCTTGTTGGACTCGGTTTTCCAGAGATATTTGCTGATGGTGCAACTAATGGAACCCCAACACTTTTAATAAGTGAGATAGCTATCCTGTTGTCAGGCATTCGTATAGCAACTGTATTGCTACCTCCTGTAGCAATATCTGGAACAATCTTTTTCTTTTTAAGAACAATTGTTAGCGGACCAGGCCAAAACCTCTCCATAAGAAGCTTTGCTATTTTAGGAGGCTTTTTTGCAAGCCTATGAACATCCTTTAATTCAGCTATGTGAACTATCAATGGATTGTCTGCCGGCCTTCCTTTTGCCTTAAATACATTTCTGATAGCATTCTCATCAAAGGCATTAGCACCTAATCCATAAACAGTTTCTGTTGGAAATGCAACAAGACCCCCTCTTTTTATAATATCTGCAGCGTACCTGATTTTTTCAGGCTCAGGTCTGAATTTGTTTATCCTAATTAACTTTGTCTTAATCATTTTTGTTATTACCCTAATAACTAAATAGGAAAAGCAGGCATTGCTTCAAGGCCCTTAGAAAGTGTTTGTTTATGTACAAACAAAAGATTATAAATACATTCATCAAGTTGCTACCTATGGAAATGGCGAAGACAATATGATGTTATTTTATGTGCTGTGTCCAAAGGCTTCTTGGCATATTTACTTGATTATACAAATGTTTCTTTAAGGATTAAGGTCATTATATGGGTTTACAGTAATAAAAGATTGTTTAAAATAAAAATAAAATAAAAAAGGAGAGAGTAAAAAATAACCCTCTCCAATAGCTATAATTTTTTATTATTTTATTCCATGCATGTTGTGACAGTACATTTATTTTCTTCAGCAAATGTTATCTGTCTTAGCTCTATTGCCTTTTTAGGGCATATCATTACACATACACCACAACCCTTACACCTCTCTGTATCTATATTTGATTTTTTTCTTTCTACTATAAATTTTATAGCATTAGGTTCAGGGCATGTCTGCATGCACATCTTGCAACCTATGCATTTGGTCTCATCAACAAAAGCTGCTACATACATATTGTTTATCTCCTTTTATAAATTTTTTTTACAGCTATTTTTTCATAGCTGCTGCCTTTTTATATGATTCGTCAAGAACCCTCGCATTAGATGCTATAAGCTTTTCTATTTTATCATATTGTTTCTTAATAGCCTCATCAAGGGCTGCTGTTGAACCTGATGCAACAAATTTGGCCTTTCCTCCAAACCTCTCTATTAAAGCCTCATGCATTGCCTTAGGGCTGACTATTTCAGTAATACCTAAAAGTGCGCCAAGCATAGCTATATTAGTTGCGAGTTCAGTGCCTCCAACCTCCCGAGCCAGATCAATTGCTGGGAAAAAATATACTTTTACATTGAGGTCTTTGAGGTTTTTATTTTCATCTTCTGAAAATGGTATCTCTTTGCTTGAACATACTATTATAATCCCCTCCTTTTTTATGCCAGAAAAGAATGGCATTGTATATGATTTGCCTTGAAGAATAACATCAGGATGGAATATCATAATAATATTTGGATAAAGTATCTCACCTGCATCAAATATCTCCTCATCCGATATTCTTACATAGCTTTCTGCAGGGGCAAGTCTCTTTTCAGCTCCAAAGAATGGATTGACAAGGGCATTTTTCCCATCCTTAACAGCAGCACTTCCTAATATATGGGCAGCGGTTACAACACCCTGACCCCCAAGTCCAGACATCCTTATATAAGTATTCATTAAACCGCTACCTCCTCTTCAGATTTTTTTTCAGTAGGCATTATCTCGGCTAAATATTTTTCAGCCTCTGGTGAAATATACTCACGAAAAGCATAATCCTTTTTTACTCTTTCTCTTGCAACCATTATCCCTTCCTGTGACTTTAGCTTGAGATTAGTAGGACATGGTGTATGAACCTGAATATACGTAGGACCTATTTCCCTAGCAACGAGGACTGCCTTTTTAAAACATTGGCCTATTAATTTTGGTCTAGCAGTAGATACAACAGCTACATAGGCACATCCAGCGGTTATTGCAAGGTCTGGGACATTTATTTTTCTAAATTTTTTTCCCATTGGAGCCATATTTAATATAGAACCCGGAAGGCTCATCCCACTTTCCTGGCCGCCTGTATTTGCATATAATTCATTGTCAAACATAACAGTAGTAATCTTTTCCCCTCTGAACCATGAATGTAGTGTCATGTCAAGACCTATGTCTGCTGTAGCGCCATCTCCAGCCATTACTATTACATCCTTTGTCTTATCAGGAAACCTTATCTTCAATGCCCTCTTAAGTCCAGATGCAATTGCATTCTGATTTCCAAAAAGGGAGTGGACATTATGCAAGGCAAGCTGTGGAAAGGCTAAGCTATTACAGCCTGTTGATCCAACAAGGATTGAATCCTCAGGAGTTGGAAGAGATGCCACTAAAAGACGAAATGCAAGGGCAAGATTGCATCCAGCACATAGTGGGTGCTCCTCTAATAGTTCTTTAAATGTCCCTAAATCCCCTACTGTCTTTTCACTTCCAAAGGGACCGTTATTTACAAGATCAATATATTCCTGTGGCATAACATCCTGAAAATATGGGTTAATCTTTGTTATATTAAGAGACATTTTATTTTCCTCCTATTCATTAAATTTTAAACGCCGACGAGAGCGCCTTCTTTTATAGTTTGTACAATTACCTCAGGTGGCATAGTCATGCCTCCATATACCCTTGGTCCTTTAATTATTCTGTCGTTGTTAGGTATTACTGAGGCAACCTCTCTACAGAACCATCCATTTCTGTTAAACTCTGGTATTACTATCTTTTCTGCCTTTGATAAAGCTGCCTTTATCTCATCAGCAGGAAATGGTCTGATCACCTTCACCTTAATAAGTCCTACATCGAACCCGTCCTTTTTAAGCATTTTTATAGCCTCTCTTGATTGTGCAACAGCAGTTCCTGATGCTATTATCTGAATAGGTGCGTCAGGATTGTCCTGCTCTATAAAGCTTCCGAGATATTTTTTAATGTATTTTTTAGCCCTGTAAGAAGCTGCCATAACCTCTTGCTGCCAGCTTGCATGTGCAGCATAACTGATAAAATTAGACTTCATAACAAATGGATCCCTCATAAGTCTGAAGGGAGGGGTCTCCATATCTATATGTGGAACAGGAGATAAAGCTGGATTATAGGGCATTAATTTTACATCCTCTGTAACGACTTTAACCTTTTGTCTTGTATGGGTAACAAAAAAACCATCAACAAATACACCCATTGGTATATGAACAGATGTCTGTTCAACTATATTAAAGCTCATTAAAAGCATGTCATAGAGATCTTGTGCATTTTCAGCATGAAGCATCATTATACCAGTATCAAGCAAAAATCCCATCTCTATGGTATCGGGCTGTATAGTTAATGGGGCATTAATTCCCCTTGTCATAAAAGCCATGACAATAGGAAGTCTTGACCCAGCCCACATGGGAAAGTTTTCAAAGGCCCTTAAAGTGCCAGGTCCGCAAGTTGCCGTAAATGTCCTTACACCAGCCATCGCAGCACCTGCTATCTCTGACATAACAGCAAACTCATTTTCCCCCCTGAAATATTCCCTGACATATCCTTCTGCATATAGGTCTCCAACTAAATGCATACTCTCACTCTGTGGGGTTATGGGATAGGATATAGCTATATCTACATTTGCCCTCCTAATAGCCTCTCTAACAGCCTCGCTACCAGTTATAAACTGCTCTTCTCTTTTTGCCTCAAAGAGCATATATTCTGTTGATACCTCTTTTAATTCATCTATCTTCTTAGGCATATTCTTATGCACCTCCCTTTTTCATTTCCCTTATTGTATCTAATAACATCTGAAGGGTTGAGTTATCAGTATCTCTTAATGAAGTATTTGCCTCTTCATGCCCTTCTTCTGCACATAATGCAATTGTATAGCAGTCAGTTCCGCCTCTAATAATTTTGAGTGCGAGATTTGCCTGATGGCAATGAACTCCAATGAATACTCCTACATCTATCTTGTTATGCCAAATAGTAAGATTTGGATGATTAGGATTTATCTCAACTGCGGGATTAATCATTGGGTATTTTGGTCTATAATCAGGCATTGGTATAATCTTTGCGTTTACCTCTTTTGCAATTTCCCTCACAAGCTTGCCTCTTTGTAGGGCATAATCAGTTGTCTTCCATAATAGTAGAGGTCCAGGGAAAAAAGTAGGATTTTTTGCCTCTAAAAGCTTTTTTGCTATGTTTCTTATCCCTATCTCCCTTGGAACACATTCACCCTCTATAAATGATTGTCCATGCTCAGGCAGACATACGCCATGCATTGCAGCAGCAGGTGGCAAATAACCTTCCGGCCCTTTTAAGACCTTGTAACTTAACATGTTTGTTTCCTCCTTTGATTTATTATTATCCTTAAATACTAAATTATTCTAATTTCATTAGGAAGGTATTAAAATAACTTATTTTTATATTTTATGTCCACACTCTTTTATTTTTTCTTGTCTTGTAATATCAGAATCAATTTTTCTTATCTTTATTGCTGTAATTTTATACTCAGGTGTTTTGCTTAAAGGGTCAAGGGCATTGTTAGTGACAAGATTAATAGGATCTTCGCAAAAATGAAATGGGGCAAAGACCACCCCTGGCATAACTTCTTCAGTTACGCTTGCTCTTAATACCACTTTTCCGCGGCGTGAAACTACCTCTACATCATCACCATCTAATATTTCATATCTTGCAGCGTCCTTTGGATGTATCTGTAGATATGCCCTATCTGTTCTCTGTTTTAGATATGGAACAAATCTTGTTATAGTGGATGTATTGTAATGATATGCATCCCTTCCTGTTATTAAGGTAAAGGGGTATTCTTCATTTGGTGTTTCTGCAGGCGGTCTATAATTAACAGGAACAAAAAGGGCACGACCAGATGGTCTTGGAAACTTATCTGTATATTTAACTGGTGTGCCAGGATGACAAATATCAGGACATGGCATATGTATTGCATTACCATCAGTGAGTCTTTCATAGGTAATACCTGCCATGTCTGGAATAGCCTTTCTGATTTCCTCCCAGATGTCTGATTCTGTATTATAGGGAAATAAATTTGCATGACCCATTTTATGTCCTAACATTTTAATTATCTTCCAATCAGGCAGGCTTTCTCCAAGAGGAGAAATTGCAGGATTTAATAGTTGTACAGCCCTATCAAGCCTTATGTATGTTCCAGCCTTTTCAGCAAATGTACATGCAGGAAGCACTACGTCTGCAAATTTAGCTGTCTCTGTCATAAATATATCCTGAACCACGAGAAAATCGACTTCCATTAATGCCCTTCTAATTAAATTAAGATTTGCCTGTGATAATGCTGGATTCTCTCCGGCTATATAAAGGGCACGTATCTTATTAATGCCGCTGCCTTCCTCAGCAAGGACATTTGGAAGAAATTCAGTTGAGGTCAATCCCTCTTTGGTTGGCAATGATTCTACTGCCCAGAGTTTTTTAAACTTCTCCTGAGCATCTGGGTCTGTAACATATTTATATCCTGGAAAAATATCAGGCAAGGCGCCAATAAATGAGGCACCCTGAACATTATTTTGCCCCCTAACAGGACTTAAGCCCGTATTAACCCTTCCGATATTGCCAGTTAGAAGAAGAAGATTAATAAGAGCAGAGACATTGTCAACACCACATATATGCTGGGTCATTCCCATTCCCCACAAAGTTACAACGTTGCCAATTGTTGCATATAGCCTTGCAGCATCTATAATTGATTTAGCAGAAACTCCTGAGATATTCTCAGCAAATTCGGGGGTATATTTTTCAACAGATGTTTTGAGTTCTTCATAACCCTCTGTCCTGTTATTTATAAATCTTTCATCAATGAGATTTTCCTTTATAATCACATTAGCCATTGCATTTAGAACAGGTATCTCTGTGCCAGGCCTTATTTGTAAGAATATATCTGCTATTTTTGCGACAGAAGTCATACGAGGATCCATAACAATTATCTTATGGCCTTTATTCTTTGCTGTTTTAATCTTTTTAAAGTAAAGCCTTGGGTGACATACCTCAGGATTATAACCAGCTATGAATATGAGTTTTGTATCTTCTATTTCATCCATTGTATTAGACATAGTAGCGCTTCCAATAGACCTCATCAAAGCTTTAAGAGAGGGGATATGGCATATCCTCGCACAACTATCAATATTGTTGGTCCCTATTACAGTCCGAACAAATTTCTGGTAAATATAGATCTCTTCATTGGTGAAACAGCCTGATCCCATAAATCCAATACTGTCAGGGCCATGCTTGTCTTTTATTTCAGATAGCCTTGAGGCAATGATATTTAAGGCATTATCCCATGAGGTCTCCTTAAAGGTATTATTATCTCTGACCAGAGGTTTAGTAAGCCTTTTTGGGTTATGAACAAAATCAGCAACCTTCACAGCTTTTGGACAGAGAAATTTATCCCCTTTCATAAAGGGAGATACCTTTTTTATATAATTGTTCTCTGTTGTCAGAACCATTAAACAGCCTGCACCGCAGTAAGGGCATACAGTTAAGGTCTCTTTTGTCATTAGTTAGCCTCCACCAAATAGGAATAGGTATTGTAACAATTTATTGTTTGTTCTAAATCTTAAATTAAAAACCCAATCCAACATGGGGTTTCGCTACCTTATCAAGTTCACGTCTTGCAGCCATATCCATTAGAACCCTCTCTTTTCTGAACCTACCAGGCTGATATTTGACAAGCTTCAATTGTTCCCTTCTCATATCAACCCATTCAATACCCTTTTGGAGCATTTTCTCAGGGTCCGCTTCAAAAAAGAAAGCAGCACCAACCTTTTCCTGCCATTTATTTTCCATTATGTCAACAACCCTCTTGCTGCCTTTAACAGGAGACTCTCCACCAAATATGACTGTAGAGCCTGAAGCCACAAAATATGTGCCTATTGCAAGTGCCTTCTCACTCCACCATTCAGGTGCAAATGCGATACTTGGCATACCAGCCATCTCAGGGCTAAGTCCGCCTGTTGTTGCCATGAGGGTTCTGATCATCAAGACCCTTGCTGTATCAACGCAGGCACCTATATGCATTACAGGCGGCATACCTATTGCCTCACATACCTCCCTCATGCCTGGTCCAGAATAATTATAAGCAGTCTCTGGCGTGGCAAAGCCCATCTGAACAGCAGCATGTCCTGCACATCCTGCTACAACAACAAAGAAATCATTCCTTACTAACTCCTCTATTAAATACCTCTGAATAGAGGCCCCTACAGTCCCTGGGTGATGACATGCAGCAATACCAGCGGTTCCTCTAATCCTACCTGCCATTATAGCATCATTAAGGGGTCTGAAAGATTTTCTAAACAGTCCACCCTGCATGTAGCTAAAATACTCTCGTGAAAAGCCTACCACTGCAGCCTTTGCTTGTAATTCATCTATTGGACAACCCTTGCCTGTTCTATTTGCGAAATTATCAATTGCAAGCTTTAGAATCTTTATCGCCGTCTCTTTTGCATTATGTTCATCAAATTCAATATGGACTGCTTCTGTAAGATGCCCCTTTGGGCTTGTTGTTACTACCTTTGTATGAAATCTCTTGGCTGCAGGAATTATAGATGGCTGTACACATTGAACATCAACAACCATTGCATCAACAATACCTGTCATAATAGCAAGTTCCTGCTCGAGGAATGAACCAGCAGACCCAATCCCTCTCCTTGTAAGGATTTCATTAGCAGTGCAGCACATTCCCGCAAGGTTTATACCATTTGCACCCTTGCTTCTTGCATATGCAATAAGTTCAGGATCTGTATGGATATCAACAATGACCTGTGCTAATGCTGGTTCATGTCCATGTATGATTACATTAACCTCATCCTTTTTGAGCACTGCAAGATTTCCTTTGCTTCTAATTGGTTTAGGAGTACCAAATAGTATATCAGAAATATCAGATGCAACGAGGCAGCCTCCCCATCCATCGACAAGTCCAACCCTTAATGTATGATCCATAAGGCTGTCAACATCCTGATCAACTCCCATTGTAGTCCGATGAAGTGCCTCTGCTATTTCTCTGTCAACCCCTCTTGGCCTTAGATTGTGCTTAACCCACCTTTCATAGGTGCCTTTAGGGGCCCTTTTAAGATATACTAATTCGCCCTCTTGTTGACCGAATTGTTCAAGATGTTTCAATGCAACCTTTTCTGCAATCTCCATTATCTGCTCGTCTGATATATTTCTGATTTCCCATGGCATAAGGTCATAATCTCCTTCTGTTACCCTTGAATCTCCTCTAAGTTCGGTAATCACAGGATGGTCTATTTCCATTGCCATTGCAACAGATAGGAGTTTTCCTTTATCCCTTATTTGAAAGTCTTTTGTCTCGCCTCTTGCAACAGAAAGAAGTGTGAAAACAAGGTCCCTCGCATGGTCTGAATGAGTGGCAGCTCCAGCAGCAACCATCCTCAAAAAGTTCCTCGCTACCACTACATCTACATCTGCACCGCAGATTCCCCTTAGATTTTCACCATTCTTACCAACAAGCCTACAGGGACCCATATGACACATTCTACAGCAGGAGCCCTCCTGTCCTATTGGACAAGGCTTCATCCTTTTTGCCCTGTCAAATATAGTGTCATATCCTTGATCTATAGCAGATTCAGCAATCCTCTCTGCTATTGGGTCTGACATTCTTTGAATCTTTTCCATATAATCCTCCTAACTTATCTGAAAAAATATTTATTTAATTTTAACACTTTTCTATTAAAATTTTACAGAACAATTAAATATCACTTAATTAATATTGGCATTCCCAATAAAGGCCATATTGTTACAAGAAAGATACCTAAAACTATTATTAATATGATGCTGATAGGGATGCCGTGTTTGAAAAACTCTCCAGTGGTAAACTGCTTGGATTCATAAGCTATGGCATTAGGAGCAGCCCCTATAAGCAGCAGAAATGGCATACCAGCAGTTACTAATGAAGAATAAAAGATTACATCAGGTGCTACGCCTAAATATTGTGCAACAACAAGAGAGACTGGAAGCGAAATAGAAATAGCAGCAACATTCATAATAAAATTTGTCATAAGAAGCACAAAAGTAGCAATACTTATGACAAATACAAGCCAATGTGCTTCTTTAAAGAGCATAAGCCAATTAATAGCCATCCATTGGGCAGCTCCTGTCTTCCACAAGCAAAAGCCAATACTCATGGCTCCACTAAAGAGTAGAATTATATTCCATGGTATCTCTTCAAGGTCCTTAACAGTAAGAATTTTAAAAATAAAGAAAAGTAAGGTAGAGGTAAGCATTATAGCAGCCCTGTCTAAGGGCTTCAAAGCAGGGATGAAGGCCTGCAAAGACATTACACTAACAACTGCTAAAACAGTTGCAATAACAAATTTTTCATTTAGAGTCATAGGTCCTATCTCTTTGGTAAGCCTTTGAACCTTTTCCTTTAATCCTGGAATGGTCTTCTTTTCTGGTTTTAAGAAGATCATCATATATCCCCATATTATAAAGACCATTATCCAACCTAAAAGGAACATGTATTTAGTAAGTTCAAAAAATCCTATGTCTCTACCCGTAAACTCCTTAAACATTCCAGCTGCAGCAGGACCTCTGGCAGCTCCAAGAAATGTGACTATACTACCAGCGCCTGCCACATATGCCATTCCAATAAAAAGGGCCTTTCCAAAGTTTGTAGGATGGTCAGTTTTACCATATAGGGCATAGATTGCTAATAAAAGAGGAAAAATAGTTGCTGCAGCTGCAGTATGAGCCATAAAATGTGTAAGTGTGGCAGTTATAATAAAGCATCCCAGCATTATCATGCTCGTTTTTTCACCAACTAATCCAAGCATTTTGTATGCAAGACGCTTAGTAAGTCCAGATTTTGTGAATGCAGCTCCAACTACCACTGAACCAAAGATGAACATAACAGATGGATCCATAAAATCCCTAAATGCCTCTTTTGCAGGCCTTATAGCAAAAAGGGCTTGAAATACACCTATTGCAATTGCTGTAATGCCAATAGGCACTACCTCGAATACCCACCATATGCCGGCCATTAGAAATAACCCTATGGCAGCCTTTCCTTCCTTTGATAAGGAAAAGGCCTTTCCTGTAGGGTCTATTGCATCCTTCCATGGAGGCATGAAATAAACTGCAAAAAATATGCTGAGACCTAATAATATAAAGAAGGCCCTCTTAATGTCGAATGGAACCTTGGGAATAGTAAAGGTAATTTGCTTAGTGTTTTTTTGTTTATCTTGTGATTTTTGTTCACTCATTTCTACCATTTAGTCTCCTTTTATTCCACAGGTACAAAGAATCTCACCAACTATATCTAATAGGCGAATCACACCTACTACAACATTTCCCTCTATAACAGGTAGGGCATTTACATCCTCTCTCATCATCAAATATAGGGCCTTCATAACAGGGGCATCGCTTGTGATGGTGATAATTTTTGTTGGGGTTAAGATTTCCTTAATAGGGATATCCATTTTCTTCTTGCAATCCTCAAAAAAGGCATCCTCCCACATGATTGCAATTGAACCATCATCAGTTGGCATAGGGCCTTGAAATTTAGTAGAAACATCAGTTTTTAAAAATTCTGGTTCAATATTTCTGAGCAGATCTCTAAGGGATAGAATACCAACTAATTGAAATCTCTCATCAAAAACAAGAACATGTCTGTAACCCTTATGGGCATAATCCTTGAACTCTAAAAGCGCCTCTGCTATTGAAGAACTATGTGGTATGCGGGGATAATCTTCAATAGGTGTCATTATATCTTTTACCTTTTTCTCAAACATCTTAACTCCTTTCTTTTTTATATGTCCTAATTAGTTCAATATTCGAGTTTGTAACCTTTTGATGCAGATTTTTCATATAATCAACTATTCTGCTTTGGATTTCTGGATATTTAATTCCAAGGATTCTTGCTGCAAGCAGTCCTGCATTTAAAGCATTCCCTATAGCCACTGTAGCTACTGGCACACCTGAAGGCATTTGGACTATTGAGAGGAGAGAATCAATACCATTTAGTGTGTTTGTTTGAATAGGAACTCCGATTACTGGAAGGGGTGTCTTTGAGGCAGTCATGCCTGGCAGATGTGCAGCCCCTCCAGCTCCAGCTATTATTACCTCTAAACCTCTTTCCTTTGCCTCCTCTGCATATTTCATCATCTCATCAGGAGTTCTGTGGGCAGATTTTATAGAGATTTCATATGGGATACCTAAATCTTCAAGGACTTCTGCAGCCTTCTCCATTACCGGCAAATCACTTTGGCTTCCCATAATTATTCCAACAATTGGACGAGGTATATTATTATTTATTTTCAAGGTTTGTACCTCTAACTAATAAATAATAAAATTCTAAAATACCCTATTTTTATGGAATAAATCTATTAGTTTATTGATTTATAATTAAAACTCATAATATATATTACCCTAATTAGTAATTAACCAAAGCAGGATGTCATTAAAGCCTTTAGAAGGTGTTTTGTTTATGTGCAAATAAAAGATAAAATGTATAATCTATCAAGTTAGCTGATATTGATAACTGAAAATAGATAATTTTATTTCAAGTGCTTAGTATAAAGGCTTTTCAGCTACACCTGCTTTGTTTATGCAAATGTTTTTTTACATAATATATGGTAAGTTTTATGGTATCTAATGAAAAAATATGATACACTTTAAACTACAAAATTTTAAACTAATAAAATAAAGTAAGGGTTGACATACTATGATAATTATAGAGACATTTAAAGGTAAATCAGTCATAGAACATTATATTGAGATTGTTGAGAGAAAGGGTATAGGTCATCCTGATTATATTTGTGATTCTATTATGGATGCTATTTCTGTTTCATTATCTCAGGAATATATAAAGGAGTTTGGCACAATCCTACATCATAATATAGATAAAGGTCTCCTTGCAGCAGGTATAGTAGATAAGAGATTTGGAGGTGGTACAGTTATAAAGCCAATGGAATTAATAATTGGAGATAGGGCAACATTTAGGGTCGGTAAAAAGGAGATTCCTGTTAATGAAATTGCCTTTGAATCAGCTAAGGCATGGATAAAAAAAAATCTAAGATTTGTTGATCCCGATAGACATATCAAATTTCGCAGTGTGCTTGCACCTGGATCAGAGGAACTAACTGATATATTTTTAAGACATGGAGAGGTTAGACCTGCAAATGATACCTCTGCTGCTGTAGGTTATTATCCATTAAGCCCAACTGAAAAAATCGTTTTTGAAATGGAAAGGTTTCTTAATTCTAAGGAATTTAAAAATAGATACCCTGAAAGTGGTGAAGACATAAAGGTTATGGGTTTAAGAAGGGGAGATTCCATAGACCTTACAATTGCTATGCCCCTTATCTCAAGATTTATATCCTCTGAGGAAGAATATTTTTATAAAAAGAATATCATTCATAAAGAGATGAGAGATTTTGTTGAAGGTTTTAGAGATTTCAAAAATATAGAGGTGCACTATAACACCCTTGATGAGAAAGGGAGGGGACTCGGTGGAATTTATCTATCCCTTTTAGGCACATCTGCAGAGGATGCTGATTCAGGACAGGTTGGAAGAGGCAATAGGGTTAATGGTTTGATATCAATGAACAGACCAATGGGGACTGAGGCTGCAGCAGGGAAAAATCCTGTTAGTCATGTTGGAAAGGTATATAATGTCTTTGCCCATAAAATTGCTGAGGATATTTACAAAAATATAGAAGGCATAAAGGAGGTATATGTATTGCTTTTAAGTAGGATAGGTACACCAATTGATAAGCCCCAGATGGCTTCTGCTCAGGTGCTACTTGAAAGGGGCAGAAAGATTAATGATATATCAAAAAAGGCAGAGGAGATATTTGAAAGGGAGCTATCTAAAATAAACGATTTCTGCATGCAATTAAGCAGAGGGGAATATCCTATATGCTAAAATTATTAATGCCTTTTTTGCAATTATTTATAGAAAGGAGGTGATAATATGAGAATGCCATTTATGAAGCAGATCTCTTGGTGTCTTGTTTTTGTTATGTTTATTTTTAGTTTAGTGCCAAGGGTTGAGGCTGGTTTTGTGCCATCAAATATTTTACAACCTGCTAATACAGACAGGGCTGCTGATCTTGAAAAGATTCAGAAGGTTCTTGAGACAAAGATGATTAGGGAAAGGTTAGAGCAATTAGGCTTTAGTAGTGAGGAGATCAACTCAAGGCTTTCACAATTAAGTGATCAACAGATACATCAGCTTGCTCTTAAGCTCGATGAATTAAAGGTAGGGAGCGATGGCCTAGGAGTTGTAATAGCCCTGTTAGTAATAATTATTCTCATTATTATAATATTGCAATTGACAGGTCATAGGGTTATTGTGACTAAATAAAAGATTATGTGCAATAGAAAAGGGGTAATAGGAATAGGACAAAAAAAATGGTATCTTAACCTATTACCCCCCTTTTTTTATATACTCATAATCATAATGATTTACTCCTGCTCTACTGTTTCTGTTCAGTTAAATTCTAAGCCAATAATTATTGATAACGTCCCCTTTTATTCCCAGGAGGCTTTTCAATGCGGACCAGCATCACTGGCTGGGATAATGAATTACTGGGGTATAAAGATCTCTCCAGAGGATATTGCAAAGGCTATATATAGCAAATCTGCAAGGGGAACACTTACTATTGATATGGTGCTTTTTGCAAATAAAAATGGTTTATATGCCCAACAATATGAAGGGGGAATTGATGATATAAAGGAAAAGATAGATAGAGGTTATCCATTATTAGTGCTTGTAGATCTTGGTTTTTATTTGTATAAGGCTTATCACTATATGGTTGTTATTGGCTATAATAACGAAGGCATTATTGTAAACTCAGGGAATAAGGAGAGGCTCTTTATTGATAAAGAGAGATTCTTAAATATGTGGAAAAAAACAAACTACTGGACATTGTGGCTAAAGCCATATGATTCCACTATTTAAAACTTAATAAATCATCGTAGAGACAGTGGCTTGCTAAGCCAAAACAATGCTCCTGAATGAATATTTTAATTAGTTATGAAAAAGGGGATTTACTTATTATTTGTTATTAATATTTTGCTATTGGCAGGCTGTTCTATGCCAAGGATTATTATTTTAGATGACCCTTTAACCCCAGAAGAACATATAAACCTTGGGGTAATATACGAAAAGAAGGGTGAGATAGGTCAAGCAATTGAGGAATATAAAAAGGCAACAAAGAAAATGCCATCTGCATATCTTTATCTCGGTAATGCCTACTTTCAAAAAGGAGATTTTAAAGAGGCAGAAAGGAACTATAAAAAGGCAATAAAGAAGCAACCTGATTTATCTGATGCCTATAATAACCTTGCATGGTTATATTACATTAATGTCAAGGATTTTGATAATGAAAGTATAGAAATCCTTGAAAAGGCAGAAGGGCTTGCAATAAAGGCATTGGAGTTAAAACCTGCAAATGAAGACTATCAGGATACCTTGAATAAGATTAGAGACAGAAAAATAGAGATAGAAAATGCCTTAAGATTTAGAAATAGGCTATAATAAATTTTAGAAGGAGGAATTTTATATGCTTGCTGAAAGGGCAGGTAAGATTAAGCCATCTCCAACATTAGCCATAGATGCAAAGGCTAAAGCGTTAAAGGCTCAGGGCCTTGATATTGTGAATTTTGGGGTTGGAGAGCCTGATTTTGATACACCTGAACATATAAAAGAGGCGGCAATAAAGGCTATAAGAGATGGTTTTACCAAATATACACCTGTGGGCGGGATTGATGAACTTAAGGATGCTATAATTGAAAAGTTCTTAAGAGACAATAATCTTCAATACAGTAGGGAACAGGTGATCGTCTCATGTGGTGCAAAACATAGCCTTTATAATATTGCACAGGCCCTATTCGGGCCCGGAGATGAGGTAATAATACCATCACCCTATTGGGTGTCATATCCAGATCAGGTACTTTTAAATGACGCAGTGCCTGTATTTATTAAGACCTATGAATCTGATAAATTTATGGTAAATCCTGAAATGCTAAAGTCTAAGATAACAAAAAGGACAAAGGCATTTATACTTAACTCCCCCTCAAATCCAACAGGACTTACTTATGATAAAAAGGCATTAGAGTCCATTGCAGAGATAGCTTTAAGACATAATATATATATTATCTCTGATGAGATATATGAGAAGCTTGTATATGATGATGTAAAACATATTAGCATAGCATCTCTTGGAAAGGAGATAAAGGATAAAACAATTGTTGTTAACGGACTCTCTAAATCACATGCGATGACAGGATGGAGAATCGGTTATGCTGCTGGTTCCGAGGATATTATTAAGACAATGACAAATATACAAAGCCAGTCCACATCAAACCCAACATCTATTGCACAAAAAGCTGCTGTTGCTGCATTAACAGGTCCTCAGGATTTTATATCAACAATGTGTACAGAGTTCGACAAGAGGAGAAGATTTCTTGTTGATGGACTTAATAAGATAGAAGGTATCAGCTGTCTTATGCCTACAGGCGCTTTTTATGCATTTCCTAATGTCTCAAGACTTTATGGGAAAAAGGCAGGATCAAGAGTAATAAATTCATCTTTTGATCTTGCCATGTATCTACTTGAAGATGCAAATGTTGCACTTGTGCATGGAGAAGCATTTGGCGATGACAATCATGTAAGGATATCCTATGCCACTTCAATGGAAAATATTTCAAAGGGACTTGGAAGGATAAAAGAGGCGGTTACAAAATTAAGAGGGGCTTAAGAGATTTATCTATGACTAAATTTCGTAGTGGCTATGTATCCATCATAGGAAGGCCAAATGTTGGCAAATCAACCCTACTAAACTCTATCCTTGGTGAAAAGATTGCAATTGTATCTTCAAAGCCCCAGACGACAAGAAATAGGATAATTGGCATAAAGACTTTAACCGATGCACAGATAATATTTATTGATACCCCTGGTATTCACAAGCCAAGACATAGGCTTGGAGAGCTTATGGTCAAATATGCTCAGGAATCTATGAAGGAGGTTGATATTATTTTATTTATGGTTGAGCCTTCGGAACCAGGCCCAGGAGATTTATATATATTAGAAAAACTGAAGGATCTTAAGCAAAACATATTTCTGGTGATTAATAAGGTTGATACTGTAAGAAAACCTGATATTTTGCCTATTATAGATGCTTATAGCAAACTTTATCCATTTAAAGAGATCATACCTATATCTGCTCTTAAAGGAGATGGCATTGATGATCTACTTAATCTAATTTTAGATTATCTTCCTGAGGGACCTAAGTATTATATAGAGGACAATATTACTGATCAGATTGAAAGGTTTATGGTGTCAGAAATTATTAGGGAGAAGATAATAGAACAGACAGCAGAGGAGGTTCCCTATTCTGTGGCTGTGGAAATAACAGATTGGTCAGAAAGGGAGGATGGAGTTATTTTTATTAATGCAAATATTTTAGTTGAAAGAGAAGGGCAAAAGGGTATTATAATAGGTAAAGGAGGACAGAGATTAAAGTCTATAGGAACTAATGCCAGAGTAGATATAGAAAAACTTCTTGATGCAAGGGTTTTTCTTGAGCTATGGGTAAAGGTTAAAAAAGATTGGCGTAGTAATAAAAAAATTTTAAGAGAATTGGGGTTTAAGTAATGTTAATACAGATGAAGGTTGAAGGCCTTTTATTTGATCCAAGAAGTGGGATGTATATATTACTTTTACATCAGATAGACGGAAGTGAGACACTCCCCATATGGATAGGCAAGCCAGAGGCAGATGCCATAGCACTCGCAATCGGAAAGGTTATAACACCAAGACCACTTACTCATGACTTAATAAAGAATATATTTGAAAAATTGAATGTAAAGATAATAAGGGTAGTCATAACAGAAATAGTTGACAATACCTATTATGCCTATATTTATGCAAATGACGGGAAAAGAGAGGTTGCTATAGATTCGAGGCCTTCTGATGCGGTAGCTGTTGCATTAAGGGTTAATGCACCTATATATATTGAGGATAGCATACTTGAGATAAGGAAGGCAGACGAATTAGAAGAGTGGCTTAAGAATCTCAAGCCAGAAGACTTTGGAAATATTATGTAAATAAAACTGAATTTATAAATAAATTGAGTCTTGTAAAAAAGATAAATTCCTTATAAAAAAGATAATAGCAAAAACGGGTTTTGAGGTAAAGCTCAAAGAAAGCTATATTTATTGGGAATAGGTCCGTATGGAATGATTAAGCGAACAGAGGGGGTAGTTTTAAAAAATTTTCCCTTTGGGGAAGCAGATCTAATAGTTACATATCTTAGTTATGACTATGGATTATTGAAGGTATTTGCAAAAGGCTCAAGGAAGATTAAAAGCAGATTTGGAAGCAGCCTTGAACCTCTAACTTATTCAAAAATATCCTTTATAGGTAAAGAAGGGGCCAATCTTCCGAGATTGATTCAATCAGATATTATTCACTCCTTTCAGAAGTTAAGGGAGGATTTTCGTTTTTTTCAAAATATATCAGAAATAATTGAATTAAGTCTTAAACTTCTTCCTGAATATGAGGCTAATTTTGAGGCATTTAAGTTGCTTAAAGACATACTTCTAAAATTGGAAGCCGATGGTAACAAGAGGCTATATTATCTATATTTTACAGCAAGATTTCTTGAAATTATGGGATATTCTCCAAGACTTGATACTTGCGGCAGGTGTGGGAAGTCTAATCTTCTTCTTAACAATACTTTATCAAGCCATCTTTTATATATGTCTGATGGTTTAGTATATTGTGATAAATGCATTGAGGATAATAATAACTTTGTAGCCCTTTCAAAGGGGGTTGTAAGGTTCTATATTAGTCTTTTAAGATGGAGACAATCTATGATAGATCGCATAAGGGTACCTGATAATCTTTTAACTGAGAGTTTTAATCTTATAAAGAGTCATGTTAGCTATATACTTATCAGGTAAGCATTCTGATTAGATATAAACGGAGTTCCTCTTTAATTGCATCTCTTACATCATTAGCTTCTAAAATCCTCTGATAAGGGGTCTTAGGTACATCATATCTGCTTTAATAGCGGTGCTTTTGCCTATCTTAACTACTTTCCCATGATTGCTCAGAAGATAAGAGGCATAAGCCCTGTTATAACCTATAAGAGCCATAAATTCAGTGAGAATTATCCCCTTTTGTTTCTTCTTTGCCTTCTGATATCTTTGAGCAATTTCCCTGGTTATTGATTTCTTCTCCCTCATCCTTAACCCCAATCTTTGCCCTAAAAAGTCTAAAGACTTTTTGGGGTCCCCTGATTTCTGCCTTCCTTGAACGATGTCTTCATTCAATAAAGGCTACAGTATTTCATTTAGATTTTGATAAGGCAATTTGAATACTTGACAAAATAAATTTATTATATTATAACAATATACTAAAAATTCATAATTACATTATATTGTAATAATAAATCTTTATAATATTATGATTATTTCAAGCAAGAAAATAGATAGAGATAGGCCTGAAAAACTCTATGTCCAACTATTAGAAATCCTTAAAAAGAAGGTGGAAGAGGGCGAATGGCCTGTAGGTTCACAGATACCAACAGAAGAAGAGTTGTGCAGGCATTATGAAGTGAGCAAGGCAACAGTTAGGCTTGCCATATCTGAACTTGTAAGGCAGGGTTATCTGCGCCGTCAGCAAGGAAAAGGCACTTTTGTGTGTAAGAGGATTATTGCTGAAGGCCTTTCAATGATTACAGGGTTTAAGGAATTGATGCTTGAGGCAGGTGTGAACCTTACCACTAAGGTGTTGGCACAGACAATAATGATGCCTATTGATGATCTGGATGTAAAACTTAATGTTTCTGAAGATAAGCATATCATTTACATAAAAAGGTTAAGGCTCGTTGATGATGAGCCTATTTTATTGCAGGAGACATATATCCCACGTTATGTATGCCCCGGTCTTTTAGAGGAAAATTTAGAAGTAGATTCATTATTTAGTCTCATAGAAAATAAGTATGGGATAAAAATTACAAAAGTAAAGGACTATATTGGGATTGCCTATTTAACTGCTGAAGAGGGGAGGCTTTTAGGGCAGCCTGAGGGATCGGCTGCATTACTTTTAGAACAGCATTTCTATTCAGGAGAAAATCAGATACAGTATAATCGTTCAATAAAAAGGCCAGACAGGTTTAAATTATATGTTGAATTTGACAGAAAATAAAGGAAAAGGAGGGATAGCAGGACTTTTTTATAATTTTATTTAATAAGCGATTATTAATTAACCAATGATTATGATCATTGGTAAAAGGAGGCATAATGTATAAAAGTAAAAGTGTAAAAGAGCTAATGATCGATGTATTTGAGTTCCCTCACATTCCCCACTGGTTTACAATTAAGCAGGCAATGGGGATAATTAAAAAATCTTTTGTTGAAACTAAAAAAAGTGTCTTTCCACAGATTGTGCTGGTTTTTGATGAAAAGTACAATCTTATGGGAACACTTACGCCAAGGGATATAATAAAAGGGCTTGAGCCAAAATTGAAACATGTAACTATTAAAGAGGCAGAAATTGCATATGTAAATGAAGATACGTTAACTAGTTTTGAGGCAAACCTATTTAGTTCACAAGCAAAGGAGTTGGCTGAAAAACCTGTCAGTGAGATCATGATTCCTGTAAAGACATTCGTTTCACCAGAGGATTCTATTTTAAAGGCAGCATTTTTAATGGTTCATCAAAATTTGGTGGTTCTGCCTGTTTTAGAGAACAAAAAGCTCGTGGGCGTTGTAAGGATGCTTGAGGCATTTGATGAGATTTCAAATATAGTCCTTGAAG
>CAZIMB010000025.1:0-20586 GCA_964540275.1 uncultured Nitrospirota bacterium
ATTGGTTGTAACTTGATGAATAATACATATATAATTTTTCATTAGCACATAAGCAAACACTTTATAAAAGCGCTGATACTACTGTTTTAGCTGATAAAGGAAATGGTATAAGCCCAAATAAGAAAAAGCTATTATCGCAGGTATCTGGTTTATTTATTTATAATTATAAAATCTCAAGTGTTAGAATATATTAAAAAAGCCCTTATTACAGAACCAATCTCTGGAGTTACAATTAACTGGGTTATAACTTCTCCTGCCTTCAGAACATTAATATATGTACTCTTAATCATCGTGTTTTTATCTGTATCAATGTGGTTTATTATTAAAAAATATAATCCGAAAATATCCATTAAAAAAAGCCTTATAATAACATTTTTCATAACTGGACTCTTTTACTCCTTCTATGGAGAGCTTTACTGGTGGAGATGGGTAATAAATGACTGGCATTTATTTCATGGTAAAAGCACCGAAGAAAAACTTCATACATTAGAAGAGTCTATTTACATTTTATCAAGACTTTCCAAAGATGTAATACCTGATGAAACATATGATATTAATCTAACATCTCACTACATATCTTTGAGAATCCAATATTTTCTCCTACCTTTAAAGAGAAAAGAAAATGCACCATACATAATTGTATTAGTTGATAAAAATACAAGCTTTGACCCTGAAAAGGGGATCCTAATTACAGACAATAAAAGATTTGAAAATATGGAAATGTTTTATCTAATCTCACCTGATGTATATATATTAAGGAAAAGATGATATTAACAGCCATAGCACTCATTATCCCCACAATCCTTGGTTATCTTTTAATTTCAATCATTCTTAAAGAAGATGATTCAGGTATTATTGAAAGAATATGTCTAAGCTATCCCATTGGAATGGGTTTATTAACTATGCAAATGTTTCTTCTCGGACTATTGAGAATCCCCATAACACTCCTATACTCTTCTCTGCCTATTTTTATTGAGCTTATTATTCTTACTTTATATATATTGAAAAAGAAAATACAACTTTTACCAAAAATATCTTCTTTTGATGAGAATAAAACTGAAAAATCAAATTTATTCGTGAAACTATTAATGCTATTTCTCACAATATTGATAGTTGCAAAAATTGGTTCAATATTCTTAGAGACATATCTTAGGCCCATACACGCATGGGACTCATGGGCAAACTGGTCTGCGAGGGCAAAGGCATTCTATTATTCTAACAGCTTACTACTTAATGAACATCATGAGTATTTTCTTGGGGAAAACATTGTTTTAAGTATAATTTCCTATCCCTTACACAATCCCTTATCTCAGATATGGATAAGTTTATGGATAGGACATTTTGATGAGGTATATGTTAAATTCTGGTCGCCAGTTTATATATTATGTATAACAGCTTATCTATATAAATTTATCACAAAGGAAATAAATAGGATCTATGCCTCTTTGATAGTTATAATATTCCTTAGCTCTCCGCTTTTAGCATATCACAGCATTGAGGTATATTCTGACCTAACTTTAGGCGCTTACCTATTTTTTATACTATCATCATTCATTAATGTACTAAGAGGAAAACTCGCATATCTGCCTATAACAGGATTACTTTCAGCGGAGTCGCTTTTTATAAAAGATGAGTCACTTTTTTTTGTTATTCCTCTTTTGCTTTCATTATTTATATTTTTATGGAAGAAGAGAAGATATTATATTTTATATAACTCCCTTACTTCATTGTTAATACCAATACTCTATATTGTGCCATGGTATGCCTTTAAATTTAGTCACTCCCTCGGTTTAGGAGCTGAACAAATAAAACTCAATTTTGTTTTTCATCCAGAAATTTTAAAAGACGTTCTTTTTCTTTTTATATCCCTTGACAACTTTGGGATCTTATTCATTGCTATTGCAGCCTTTCTCATTATCAATGGCAGACCTTCATATGAAATTTCATTCATCCTTCCAGTATTAGTCTTTTATGCTATGTTTTTTGTTATGCTATACATATTTACATCTTTTTATTATGAACATTTTATGTTAGGCACTGTGTTTTTCAGAAATGTATTAACTTATTATCCATCAGCATTTCTGCTTACAGCTTTGTTAATTAGAGATATTAGGTATAAGTCCATGCTTAACAGAATTAATTTTATGAAATAATATCTTTGGTCTCTAACATTATTGTTACAGGTCCGTCATTTATAATCTGAACCTTCATATGAGCTCCAAATTTTCCTGATGAAACCTTTATCCCTTGAAGTTTTAATTCATCAATAAATCTTAAATACATCTTCTCTGCCTTATCTGGATTTGCAGCTCTGTCAAAGGAAGGGCGATTTCCTTTTCTACAGTCTGCTAAAAGAGTAAATTGTGAAACAACAAGGACCTCTCCATTTATATCCTTGATAGAGAGATTCATTTTTCCCTGTTCATCTTCAAATATCCTAAGTCCTAAAATCTTTTTTATTAGATACTTTATGTCTTCTTCTGTATCAGTCTTCTCTACCCCAATAAATAAGAGCAATCCCTTATTTATCGTACCGATAGTCCTGCCTTCAACCTCAACACTCGCATCAGCTACCCTCTGAATTAATACCTTCATTTTACAGATGTCTCTGAATTGTTTCCTTTACTTCCTCAAATACTGGCTTAAACTCCACGGGCTTTCTACCAAAACATGTCCCGAGGCTTTCAAACAATGATATCTCTTCCATATTTACTTCCCTTTGCTTTATAGCTTCCTCTGTAGGCATATATTTGATTGTCTTTCCCGTAACATTGACTACAGTATTTCCAATCTTGCCCTGCAGTAAAAGATGAACTGCCGCAGCTCCTGCCTTGTAGCCAAAATTCACATCAAAGGCAGAGGTATGTCCAGAACGAACAAGATGTCCTGGTGTAACCTCTCTGACCTCTGGTATTTCATAAACACCAGGGGCATACATGCCAACCTTTTTCATAAACTCCTTTACCTCTGCATCTGCCTTTAGTCTCTTCTCAAGCTGCTGTCTTACATACTTGCCAGCACCAGCAAGTTTTTTATGTCCAAAGGCATCTACACCTGCTGACTCATCGTAAAGCATCTCACCAGTAGCTGTTTTAATGCCTTCAGCGACTACAATTATATAAGTCCCTGCTCTAACATCGCTTCTTAGAATTCTTCCAAAATAAGTTGCCTTCATATGTTCATACACTATATCAAAATCTACCGGTATCTCAGGTATCAGGATGCAATCTGCCTCAGCTCCTACTCCGCCCCTTAAAGCAGTATGACCTACATACCTACCAAACACCTCTATTACAAGTATGCGATTATGGCTTAAACCAGTAGTTTTCAGATCCCTTGTAAAAACAGCAATTCTATTTATTGCTGAGTCTCCGCCTACGCTATATGGTTGCAAATCAAGATCCATGGTCTTTGGGACATGAATACATGGTATGCCATGGTTAGCAAGATCCACAACAACACTGCCTGTGTCATCACCGCCGCTAATAATTAATGCATCTATTTTAAACTTTTTTAGCCCCTCTTTTATCCTCTCATATTTATTAGGATCGGCTATCTTACTGATCTTTACCCTTGAATGACCTGCCTCAGAACCTGCAAGTGAGGCCTCTATACGACTGACACGTTCTGCATTAAGTAAAACAATATTATCTAAATCAACCAGATTATAAAGGCCTGCGTATCCATTGGGAATAACAACAGATTCTATACCAAGTGCATATGCCTCTCGTGCAATGCCTTTAATAACAGCATTTAAGCCGCCGCAATCCCCTCCGCTTGTAATAACACCTATTCTCTTGACAGATAACATAAAAACCTCCTCTTTTTAAAATTAATATGCAGAACTAAAATCAAAAATCTGTATCATAAATCAAAAATTGCTTTATTATACTCTTGTATTGACTTTATATTCACCTGTTTTTTTAGTAACTGCTCAATTGCCATTACAACAGCCCTTGCACCTGACATAGTCGTTGTATAGGGAATATTATAATGAAGGGCATTTCTTCTTATAGAAAAGGAATCCTTCTTTGCCTGGGCGCCTGTAACTGTATTAATAATAAAATTTACCTCTCTATTTTTTATAAGGTCAACAATATGGGGTCTTCCCTCCATGACCTTATTAATAATCTTTACATCCAATCCTCTGTCATTAAGAAACTTTGCAGTCCCTCTTGTTGCAATGATTTCAAAACCCAACTCTAAAAGCTTTTTTGATACCTCAAAGGCATGTTGCTTATCCTGATCCTTTACGCTGATAAATATCTTTCCTGAAGTAGGAATCTTATTGCTACTTCCAGCCTGTGCCTTTGCATATGCTAAACCAAAGTCTTCATCAATTCCCATTACCTCACCTGTAGACTTCATCTCAGGTCCTAAAATAACATCTACTCCAGGAAATCTATCGAATGAAAAAACAGCCTCTTTTACAGCTACATGTCTAATTTTTACCTCTTCAGTTAATCCTAACTCCTTCAAACTCTTACCAGTCGCAATCTTTGCTGCAAGCTTTGCAAGAGGTACGCCTGTCACCTTGCTCACATATGGTATTGTTCTTGAAGCCCTCGGATTAACCTCAAGAATAAATATCTCATAATTATCTCCTGTCCTTTTTATAGCAAACTGTACATTCATTAAACCTATAACATTTAACTCAATAGCAAGGGCCTTTGTTTGTCTCTTTATCTCATTCACAATATCTGGTGGTAGTGAATAAGGAGGAATAGAACATGCAGAATCTCCAGAATGAATTCCCGCTTCTTCTATATGCTCCATGACACCACCAATTATAACATCTATACCATCTGATATAGCATCCACATCTACTTCTATTGCATCTTCAAGATATTTGTCTATAAGAATTGGATGTTCTGGGGATGCCCTAACAGCCCTTTCCATATACTCAATCAACGATGATTCATCATAAACTATCTCCATTGCCCTTCCGCCAAGGACATAGGAAGGTCTTACCATAACAGGATAACCTATACTAGTGGCAATGCCAACGGCCTCTTCGCATGACATTGCTGTTCCGCTTTCTGGTTGCTTAAGATTTAATTTATGCAACAGTTCCTTAAATCTCCTTCTATCTTCAGCCCTGTCAATAGAATCAGGGGATGTACCTAATATCCTAACCCCTTCCCTTTCGAGTGGCACAGCAAGCTTCAAAGGTGTCTGTCCACCAAACTGCACAATTATACCTTCAGGTTTCTCTAATTCAACTATGTTTAAAACATCCTCTAATGTTAGAGGTTCAAAATAAAGCCTATCAGCAGTATCATAATCGGTGCTGACTGTTTCTGGATTGCAGTTTATCATAATAGTTTCATATCCAAGCTCTCTTAATCCAAAAACTGCATGGACACAACAATAATCAAACTCTATACCTTGACCAATTCTATTAGGTCCTGATCCGAGTATTATCACCTTTTTGCGGTCAGTTGGATTTGCCTCGCACTCAAAAATAGTTCTTAAGTTCGGAAGATCTATAGCTTGAGAAGAATCCCTTGACTCCTGTATTTCAGCACTTATAGTCTTTTGCTTTTCCACTCTGTAAAAAGGCCTTTCGTACGATGAATAAAGATAGGGAGTATATGCCGAAAATTCAGCAGCACATGTATCAACAAGTTTATAAACAGGTTTTATGTTAAGCTCTTTTCTTATATTCCTAATTTCCTTTTCAGTTTTGCCGATTATCTGTGATATTCTTTTATCAGAAAAACCATACTCCTTCGCCTGTTGCAAAACAGTTCGGAATTTCAGAAGGTCAGAGGTTTGAAAACTTTTTAAATCTTCTACATTTCTGATCTTTTGCCCTTCTATTCTAATTTTTTCTTCCATATCAATAATCTGCTTTACATTATTTAAAAACCATGGGTCTATCCATGTAAGCTCGCTAATATCGTCAATCGTCATGCCCTTTCTAAATGCCTGTGCAATATACCATATCCTCTCAGCATTAGGGGTCTTTAGTTTTGACTTGATTTCATCTATGTCTGCATCAATATCTTCAAATCCTGCAGAACCTATCTCAAGACTCCTTAATGCCTTTTGGAGAGATTCTTTAAACGTCCTTCCTATGGACATAACCTCACCTACTGACTTCATCTGAGTTGTCAATGTCGCATCTGCCTCAGGAAATTTTTCAAAGGTAAACCTTGGGATCTTTGTTACAACATAATCAATTGTAGGTTCAAAAGATGCAGGGATTTCTCTGGTAATATCATTTGTTATCTCATCAAGTGTATAACCTACTGCGAGTTTTGCAGCAATCTTAGCTATAGGAAAACCTGTTGCCTTACTTGCAAGTGCAGAACTTCTTGAGACCCTTGGATTCATCTCTATGATCACCATTCTTCCGTCTTTTGGATTAATAGCAAATTGGATGTTTGAACCACCAGTGTCAACACCAATTTCCCTTATAACTGCTATAGCTGCATCTCGCATCCTTTGATATTCCTTATCAGTAAGTGTCTGGGCTGGCGCCACTGTGATGGAATCTCCAGTATGAATGCCCATTGGATCAAAATTTTCAATAGAGCAGATAATCACAACATTATCCTTGTTATCTCTCATCACTTCAAGCTCATATTCCTTCCATCCTAGCACAGACTCTTCAACAAGAACCTGATTAACAGGACTTAACTTCAGTCCCTTTTCAAGCAACTCCTTGTATTCTTCAATATTATAGGCTATACCCCCTCCCCTTCCACCCAAGGTGAAGGCAGGTCTTAGTATGGCTGGAAAACCGATTTGTTCAATAATGTCAAGCCCCTCCACCATATTTACTACGGCATAACTCTTAGGAACATCAAGCCCTATATTTTTCATTGCCTGCTTAAATAGTTCCCTGTCTTCTGCCTTTTTTATAGCATCTATCTTTGCCCCAATAAGCTCTACGCCATATTTATCAAGCACACCTGAGTTAAAGAGTTCAACAGCAAGGTTTAGCGCTGTCTGTCCGCCCATTGTCGGTAGTATCGCGTCAGGTCTCTCTTTCTGAATGATGAGCTCTAATATATCTAATGATAATGGCTCAATATATGTTGCCGTAGCAATTTCAGGATCTGTCATAATAGTTGCGGGATTTGAATTTACAAGTACTATCTGATAACCCTCTTCCCTAAGAGCCTTACAGGCCTGTGTGCCAGAATAGTCAAATTCACAGGCCTGACCAATTATTATTGGACCTGAACCTATTAATAAAATCTTTTTAATATCTGTCCTCTTAGGCATTCGTATCTCCCTTTATTATTACAATCCACAAAATACAATTAATAACCTATTCTGCATCATTAAAATATACCATCCTGCTACCACCTAAATGTAAAGGTATTTTCGCCTCTTTTATCCATAAACCCTTTTTAAAATATCTATCATCTACCTCTACATTAAGCACCTTACCAAAAAAGGCATAGCATTCACCTGAATCAACAACCTTCCACAATCTGCATTCAATATATCCTATACAATCATCAACTCGTGGTGTTCTTAATAATTTAGATTTAATCTGTTTAAGCTTAGCCTTTGCAAATTTGTCTATATCCCTACCCGATGTCTTACCGCATACCCATAAAGATTTTAAAAGATCTTTATTTGGGATATTTATAACAAACTCCTTTGTCTGCCTGATTAACTCTGACGTGTAACTTTCCTTTGAGACAGAGACAACAATAATTGGGGGATCTTCGCTAACAGGCGTAGCCCATGCGCAGGCCATGACATTTGGCCTTCCATCCTTAGAGATACTCGTAAGAAAAAAGGATATCTTCGGATGTAAGAGATGATAGAAGCCGGCTTTTATCTTCTTTAGCATCTTGCCTCCATCAACTCTCGGAATCTTCTAAATAGGTGAACTGAATCATTAGGACCTGGCCCCGCTTCTGGATGATGCTGAACGGAGAATATGGGGTATTCCACATGTTCCATGCCCTCTTCAGATCCATCAAAAAGATTCTGATGCGTAAGCCTTACCTGTCCCTTTAAGCTCTTTATATCCACGCAGTAATTATGGTTCTGTGAGGTTATTTCTACTTTGCCTGTCTTTAAATCCTTAACAGGATGATTTCCACCATGATGACCGAATTTTAATTTATAAGTCCTTCCTCCCATAGCAAGCCCAAGTATCTGATGACCAAGACATATTCCGAATATGGTTTTTTTTCCTATAAGCCTTTTTGCATTTTTGATAGCATAAGTAACTGTTTCAGGGTCTCCTGGTCCATTACTTAAAATTATCCCATCACAATTCATCTCAAGCACTGCCTCTGCAGGTGTTTGAGCAGGAACAACAGTGACATCAAAACCTGCTTCAACAAGGTTTCGAAGGATATTAAGCTTAACACCAAAATCATACACTACTACCCTTAGATTGGACCCAAGCTTTTCAACAGGACAAGGCCATCTCCAGCATCCCTCATTCCATGAATATTTTTCTCTTGTCGTTACATCCTTAACAAGATCAATTGATGAAATGCCTGGGTGTTTTTTTACCTTTTCAAAAAGGCTTTCTGGATTCAGATCCTCTGTTGAGATAATACCCATCTGTGCGCCATTATCTCTCAAATGCCTTGTAAGTGCCCTCGTATCTATTCCCTGAATGGCTACTATATTATTTTTCCTTAAATATTCCCCAAGGCTCATTGTAGAGCGCCAGTTGCTTGGGAAATTACATGCCTCCTTGACTATAAATCCCTCAACCTTTATTCCACCTCTGGATTCAATATCTTCTTCATTTATGCCATAGTTGCCAATTTGCGTATAAGTCATAGTAACTATCTGTCCCTTATATGAAGGATCTGTTAATATTTCCTGATAGCCTGTCATTGAGGTATTAAAGACAACCTCACCTATAGTCTCACCTTCAGCGCCAAAACTTTCTCCTTCAAAAACAATCCCATCAGCCAATACAAGCAATGCCTTATTCATTGAACCTCCAGCATGTTTTTAATTACCTGCTTAAAATGTCATTGAAAAAACCGGAACAATTGAAAATCTCTTTGCACTTATATGATAACAAATATCTATCACAGCCTCAGTAATAATGATCAGATTTGCATAAGCTATATCTCTGTAAATCCTCTTACTTTATCCAACTGCTGTAAAGATTCCCTTATATCTTCAAACTTCTGGTAAATCTTTTCTTTGTCAATTCTCACTTAAAACCGCCTCTTTCATGTAATGTAGCCAAAATGGATAAAAATCAGCATAGCGCTTTCCAACATAAACCACATAATCCGCCCACACATCTTCGTCTCTTGTAAAAAGCAGCAAACCGTTAATTACTTTATGGGAAAATATAACTTCTGCATTATTTAAAACCTTAACATCGATGGGATATTTGTAATAAAGAGATTTTTTCAACTCAAGTGGTAAAATAAGCTCATATCTTTTCCTAGTCTTCTTATCTTTATCTTTGTCATTCATTTTTTGACGTTTACCTATACCTGTCTTGACAATAACCGTCCAGTTGGCTGTCCCTTTTCCCTCCAGTCAAAAACCCTTCCCTTGCATATTGTAATAACAGGCATGCCTTTCAATGTCCAACCTTCAAAAGGCGAGTTCTTTCCCTTTGAAATAAACTCTTCAGATTTAACCTTAAACTCTCTGTTAATATCTATAATCACAATATCTGCATCAGAGCCAATTTTCAATGTTCCCCTGTTTATTCCAAGAATCTTCGCTGGTGCTAACGCCATTTTTTCGACAAGTTGTGATAATTTCAATATACCATCATTAACAAGCCTCAAGCTTAAAGAGAGAGCTGTTTCAATCCCTGATATGCCAAAGGGTGCCTTATCAAACTCCTGAAGTTTCTCATCCCTATGATGTGGAGCATGGTCTGTAGCTATTACATCAATTGTTCCATCCTTAAGCCCCTCTTTTATTGCCTCAATGTCTTTTTGTCTTCTTAATGGAGGATTTACCTTTGCATTTGTATTGTATCCTTCTACTGCATCTTCTGTTAAGCTGAAATAATGGGGGCACGTCTCTGCTGTAACATTTATACCCCTTTTTTTAGCCTCCTTTATGAGCCTCACAGAGCCTTCAGTAGATACATGGGCAATATGAAGTCTTCCTCCTGTTAATTCTGCAAGTATTATATCCCTGGCAACCATGATATCCTCGGAGATCTCCGGAATTCCCTTTAATCCAAGTAGTGTAGAAAGCCTTCCCTCATTCATAAGCCCACCTTCAGATAAATTAATATCCTCGCAGTGAGAAATGATCGGTACCTTAAATATCTTTGAATATTCCAGTGCCCTTCTCATTATAAGGCTATTCATAACAGGCCTTCCGTCATCAGAAAAGGCAACACATCCCTCTTCATACATCATACCTATTTCAGCAAGTTCTTCTCCCTTTTGACCTTTAGTAATTGCACCAATTGGATAAACATAACAAGCACCCTCAGCATAGGCCTTTCTAAGTATATAGTCTGTGACTGTTCTATTGTCATTAACAGGGCTCGTATTAGGCATACAACAGACAGTGGTAAAACCTCCTTTTACAGCAGCCATTGTACCTGTCTTTATGGTCTCCTTGTGTTCAAAACCAGGTTCTCTCAGATGTGTATGCATATCTATAAGTCCAGGCAAGACAAATAACCCAGTTGCATCGATAGTTCGGAGTTCAGAGATTTTTTTCTTCTGCAATTTAGTGCTTCCTTTCTTCAGTAAAATCTCTTTTATCTTCCCATTCTCAACTAACACATCGCCTATTCCATCAATATTTTGTGATGGATCTACAATATGTCCATTTCTTATAATAATGCTACTCATTGCCTTTTATCCCCTTAACAAATACAGAACAGCCATTCTTACAGCAATACCATTTATCACCTGATCAAGAATTATGGACTGCTTAGAGTCTGCAACGTCAGAACTAATCTCAATTCCTCTGTTCATAGGACCTGGATGCATAACTATAGCATCCTTTTTAGCAAGACTCAGCCTGTTCATATTAAGTCCCCAGTTTTTAAAATACTCTCGTATAGACGGAAAAAAACCCTTTCCCTGTCTTTCCATCTGTATCCTGAGCATCATTATTGCATCTACGTCCCTTAATCCCTCATCCATTTCATAATATGCCTTGACACCAAAATCTCCCATATCTGGGATCAGGGTTGGGGGACCTATAAGCCTTATATCAACCCCAAATTTAGATAAAAGGTATATATTTGATTTTGCTACCCTGCTATGAAGTATATCTCCAACTATTGCAACCTTGAGACCTTCAAGATTCTTTTTCTTCTCAATTATACTAAAGGCATCAAGCAGTGCCTGAGTAGGATGCTCATTAATACCATCACCTGCGTTTATAACAGATGCCTTTACATTTTTTGCAATAAAGTGAGGGGCGCCACTTGAAGAATGCCTGATTACTATATAATCTACACCATATGCTTCTATAGTCTTGACAGTATCATAAAGGCTTTCGCCCTTGACTACACTACTTGTAGAGACAGCAAAATTTAACACATCAGTGCTTAATCTTTTTGCTGCAAGTTCAAAAGAGGTCTTTGTTCTTGTAGAAGGTTCAAAAAAAAGATTAACAACAGTCTTACCTCTTAAGGTAGGCACCTTTTTAATATCCCTTTTTAACACGTCCTTAAAAGATGACGCTGTATCGAGAATCAATTTTATATCATCTCTTGATAAATCCTTTATACCAACTAAATCCTTCATAGTAAGTTGCAAAGACCTATTCCATTCTTATGATGTTAGTATTACCTTATCCTCAAACCCCTCTTCCTCTAACTGGACCTCTATATTCTCTGTCTTAGAAGTTGGTATATTCTTACCAACATAATCAGCCCTTATTGGCAATTCCCTATGTCCTCTGTCTATAAGCACAGCAAGTTGTATCTGGACAGGTCTTCCCATATCCATTAGGGCATCCATGGCCGCCCTAATAGAACGGCCTGTAAAAAGCACATCATCTACGAGAATAATTTTTTTTCCAGATATATCACATTCTATATCTGTTTTCCTGACAACAGGCTGTTTTTCTCTTAATCCTATGTCATCTCTGTAAAATGTTATATCTAAGGAGCCAACAGGTATATGAACATTTTCAAGAGCCTGAATCTTTGAAGCCAATCTACGAGCAATATGAACACCACCCCTCTGAATACCAACTAAACAAAGATCTTCTGTGCCCTTATTCCTTTCTATTATCTCATGGGCAATCCTGGAGAGGATTCTGTTAATATCTTCCTTATTAAGTAATTCCTTAACCATATTTAATCCATTTTACATTTTTTGGACACAAAAAAACCTTTCCCTGTGATTTCAGAGAAAGGTAAATTTAATATTTTTTGATTCAATTTTTCTCCTTTTAGCCTCACAGGGCTACCATTAAAGGTTATAATATTAAAACATAAATCATAATAATTTTCAAAATTCATGGGATATTATTCCAATATCAACCTTCAGTAAACATTTGCCTGATTGCCGATTAAGACATGGCTTCTAACCCAAATGCACAATTAATATTTTGTGTTATCATATATTTGTAAATGTTTATGAATAGTTTAACCCTGTATCTCAGGATGATAAAAATATCCCACTCTGTATTTGCCCTACCTTTTGCATTCACAGGGGCAATACTTGCTGCATCAGGAATCCCATCCCTTAAAGAGATATTTTGGATAACAGTTGCTATGGTTGGTGCGAGATCCGGTGCAATGGGTTTAAACAGAATAATTGATAGAAAAATTGACTCTGAAAACCCACGGACAAGTAATAGGGAAATACCAGCAGGAAAGATAAAGGTTAAAAATGCTATTATTTTCACTACAGTATCCCTATTCCTTTTAATTTTTGCTGCTTATAATCTCAATCCTTTATGCCTGAAACTTTCTCCAATTGCAATCAGTGTATTATTCCTTTACTCTTACACAAAGAGATTTACATGGGCCTCTCATTTTGTTTTAGGCATAGCAATATCCGCTGCACCGTTAGGGGCATGGATTGCTGTAAAAGGCTCATTTGATCTTGATATACTGCCTCTTGCCATTGCTGTAGTTTTTTGGCTTGCTGGTTTTGATATACTCTATGCGATTCAGGATGTTGAATTTGATAAAAAGCACGGCCTTTACTCAATACCACAAAGATTCGGTATAAGTAAGGCATTACTTATGTCAAAGGCATGTCACATGATCACATGGATTTTGCTTATATTAACAGGAATTATTTTTAATTTAAATATTGCTTACTGGCTTGGCGTTGTCTTGACTGCAGGGCTTCTGATTTATGAACATTCCCTTGTTAAGCCCAATGACCTGAACAAATTAAATATTGCTTTTTTCAATATGAATGGATACATAAGCATTACGGTTTTTGTCTCGACTTTATTAGCCCTATTGACATAAAATGCTGATGGTTTATCTAAAAAACTGACAGACATTGCAATCCAAAGCAATTTAAGGCATATTAAAATTCAAAAAAAATTCCATATTGAGGAGATATGAATAAGAGATCAATTAAAAAGATCCTATGGTTCTGATTTGAATAACCCTAAATTAATGAATAATACCACAGAAAACTTACTATCAGAAATATCTACAAAATAGATACGGTAATATCTACAAGATATGGCAAGGGTCACTCCAGCTAACCAATAGCGGTGAGTTTCACGCAAATATATGACTAAAAAACTGATCCACTGTTTCAGTGATAACATAGAATTCTTACATTAAAAAAAGTTATAATTTCCTTGCCCTAACAAAATTTAAGAAAATAGGACGGTCGTTTGATGCAATCTGTTGATTACATAATCTGTAGTGATTACATTCTAACAATGAATACAAATATGGATGTCATTAAAAATGGCGCTATAGCTATCAAGGACAGAATTATATTTGATGTAGATATCAAAGATAATATTCTTGCCAAATATTCATCTAAAAATATCATAAACAGCAATGACACTGTAGCCATGCCTGGATTTATAAATACCCATACACATGCTGCAATGGTTTACTTCAGAGGTCTTGCCGATGATATACCTCTTAAGGAGTGGTTAGAAAAACACATCTGGCCTGCTGAAAACAGATGGCTTAGCCCTCAATTCGTCTCAGATGCTGTAGAGCTTGCCTGCCTTGAGATGCTTAAGGCTGGTATTACATGCTTTTGTGACATGTATTTTTTTCAAGAGAGCGCTGCCCATATTGCAAAAAGGATAGGTATAAGGGCAGTCCTTGGTCCTGGAATAGTTGATTTTCCAACAGCCTCTGCAAAAAACACAGATGAATATTTATCAAATTCCCAATCATTTATAGAGGAATGGAAAGATGATGAACTGATCTCACCTTGCGTAGCACCTCATGCTCCGTATACATGTAGTCCAGAGACACTTAAAAGGGCAAAAAAAGTCTCCGAGAGATTCGGTGTACCTATACATATACATCTTTCTGAAACGGAATGGGAAGTAAAAGAGATTGTATCCAGATACGGAAAAAGACCTGTTGAACATCTTGATAACATTGGTTTTCTAGATAAAGATGTTTTTGCAGCCCACTGTGTCTGGGTTAATAATAAAGAGATTGATATCTTGTCAAGACATGGAGTCGGCGTTTCTCACTGTATAGAGAGCAATCTTAAACTTGCCTCCGGAATTGCTCCAATTGTAAAAATGCTTAAGAGTGGTATAAAGGTCTCCTTAGGCACAGATGGAGCTGCGAGCAATAACGATATTAATATAATTAGTGAGATGTCCACTGCAGCTAAAGTGCATAAGGCAATAGCAAATGATCCAACTGTATTAGATTCAAAAACTGTAACTCTTATGGCAACTAGGTGGGCAGCAGATGTATTAGGACTTGGTGATAAAATTGGGAGCATTGAAAAGGGCAAATTGGCGGACATAATTATCATGAACATAAAAAAGCCCCATCTAACACCTATTTATGATATATATTCCCACATAGTTTATGCAGCAACAGCCTCAGATATTGAGACAGTTTTCATAAATGGAATAATTGTCATCAACAACAGAAGTTTAGTTACAGCAGATGAGGAAGAAATCTTAAATAAGGCAAAAAATTGGGCTGAAAAGATAATACAATTTAATAAAAAACAATAGAATAACAACTACCAGTAACGGATTCTTCCCGTATCTATATGTACAAAATCAGTATAAACTCCAACCCCACCTTTACCAAATGATTTTGCAATGGAAGCAATTTCTTTAGTACTCATACCAGGAATTGTGAAATCAATAGCACATCCTATTAAATGAAGACTCCTTACACCGACCTTCCTTCCTATACTCCTTAAATATTCATTGTAAAGGCGCGATCTGTATCCAGAGATAATTACAACTTCCCTATTGAAGCCAATTTTGTCTTTGATATCACAGAGAAGATCAATAAGTTCTACATCCATTGTCATTACTTCATTAGTATAATGGCACCTCAAAAAATGATTTATTTCTGCCAATGCATTTATATCATATCTCCCTAAGTAATAATATTGTATATTTAGGGACTCTTCTGTGTGGATATTGTAAAGGTTAAGTATTCTTTCTTTTTTTTCAGAGGCGATAACATTCCTATATGGATATATTGCAATACCAGCAGTAATTGCCTTTAAAAAATCCCTTCTTGATATCATAATGAAATATCCTCCGCAATCCCTTTTTTTTCCTTAATAACCTGATTCATCTTTACCGTGTCAACCTTCTCTGATAAACCCATTTCATCTATTATTCTCTTTGTCTCACTGTTTAAATCTTTAAGCTTTCCATAGATATCCCTATGTACTTCAAGATATATGCGGCTATCTGATATAGCAACCTTAACAGGATTATATATTAACTCTCCAGTAGTATTAATTTCCACTATCGCAAAAAATTTTTCCATGTTCTCTGGCATAACCCTTATGCATCCATGGCTTCTAAAATGATATACTGTTGTTGGCCATATTGTCTCGTGAATTACTATACCAGGTATAGAAGTACCAATCGCAAATCTGCCAAGTGGATTATCAGGACCTGGAGGAACAACAGTCTTCACAGGCTTTCCCTCCATCCTCATTTTCCACTGCATTGATTCAGGCACATGCCATGTGGGGTTCCTTTTTTTTGTTATAACCTTAAAGGTTCCGATAGGCGTTCTCCATCTTGTTATTCCCCTCCATGAAGGCATTCCCAAACCAACTGGAAATGCCATTTCAAGATGTCCATTTTTGAAATAATACAACATCCTGTCAGGGATATTTATTATAATCCCATTTTCAACTATTTTAGGAACTATCTTTCTGTTATTTATCTTTAATTGTTGTCCAATGCTTATTGGTTTCTTTATGTCCAAATTATTATCCTTGATAATATTATTCCTATTAACACCAAATCTAGAGCTTATAAGATCTATGCTGTCACCTTTTACAACAGTATAAAAAAACTCTCCACCTATAAGGATTTCTGAAAAGGATATAGATGGAAAGAAAAATATAATAATTAATGCTAAAAATTTCTTCATAGAGTATTAACCTAATACATAAAAGCAGTCATGCATCAAAGCCTTTAGAAGGTGTTTATTTATGTTCAAACAAATGATTTTAAATTTATCATCCATTAAGCTATCATAGTTGGTGACAAAAACAGGATAATGTTATTTCAGGTAATACGACTATAAAGGCTTTTCAGCACTGCTACTTTACTTATATAAATAATCTTACAGATTATGTGTATTAATAAACTTGTATCTAAACAGCCTAATTATGATAATATTTTTAATATTTTTTTTTCATCAATTATTTTTATGCAAAACAGAATACCCTTTATAAAATCCGGTAAAATCCTCGTCTATAGACTCTACGATGTTGCTAATGAAATTGACCTATTAAAAGTAGAAAATAGACTAAAAAAAGATGCAAAGAGACTCAAAATAACAAGAAGACCCTTCAGTAAGGCCTTTGAGTTCGCAAATCCCCCTTTATCCTTTGAACTTAAGGGATTTTATAAAGAGATCAAAAAGGAGAAATATAAAGTTAATGTTTATTGCAAGGTCTATGACTTTGGGGTATTAGGTATTATATTTGAGTTTGTCGTAAGTGATTTAGACATACTCCATTTTGAAGATTTAGCTATATTAATTGATAGTGATGAATATATTGATTTGGAATTCAGGGATTATCTTAATCAGGTTGTTACGGTCCTAGAAGGGTGCTTCATTGGCTTTAATATAAGCAGATTTGAAGAAGATTACACAATATTTTTCATTGAAAGATTCTCTCCTGAATTAGAATTTGAAGATTTTCTAAGCTCCTATAACATAACGAGCCTTATGTTTTCTGAAAGAGGTAATTTTTCAGAAAGGATAAATATGGAACTTATATCATCACGATTTTCCTATTACAAAAATGATGGCGTCATATTAAACTGGGATAATGCACTTATTGTTGAACCCTCTGGAAGCACGGAGATTTCCGATCTCCTTGAATTTGCCAATGCCCAACTGCTTGAACTCAGATATTATGATCACATTGTGGATAACGAACTTGCACATATACAGGATAGCATTTCAGAAAAGGGTTCCCTTTCTATATGGAAAATAAAAAAATATGAAAGATTAGCAGCAAAGATTATGCAAACCATTACGGAACTTACTGAAATAACAGAAAAGATTGACACCTCATTGAAGGTAACAGAGGATGTCTATTATGCAAAGGTCTATATGGAGGCAATAAATCTTTTTAAGGTCAAGGAATGGGAAAGAAACATTAAAAAGAAGCTTGATATAGCCTCAAATGCATGTGATATGTTATATAGAGAAATCTCAAATAAAAGATTAGAACTCCTTGAGCTTGCTATAGTAATATTGATAATGATAGATATTATTATTTGGATTTTAGAATAAAAAAGGAGAAAAAAATGACAGAGATTTTTAAAAATGCCTCTTCTTGTTGGAAAATGATTTTGTCTGATGTAAAACAGAATAGGGACAAGCTCTTTTTAATAGAGAAGTTTGCGAGGGAAAATATATCTCCATCAAAAATTGTATTTGGCACATCAGGTTGGAGAGGAGAAATCGGAACCGACTTCACATTTAACAATCTCAGGATTGTTACATTAGCTATTATTGAGATGTTTAAGAGCAATGACCCATCAGTTATGAAGGCATTAGGGGTATCAGGTTTTGATGAAATAAAAAATAGAGGTGTCATTGTAGGGCATGACAATAGATTTCTTGGACCGGATTTTGCAAATGAGGTTATAGGACTTTTACAAAAAGAAGGAATAAGGACATGGTATGCAGGAGAGGCTACAACACCGGAATTTTCTGCAGGTATAGAAATGCTAAATGCTGCTTGCTCAATTAATCTCACACCTTCTCATAATCCAGCGAATTATGCTGGATTTAAATTTAACCCCTCTGATGGAGGACCTGCAGGAATAGAGATAACAGAGATGATTGAGAAAATAGCAAACAAATTAATGGAGATATCACCTATTATAGGACCTGTGATGCCAAAACAGATAGAAAGAATCGATCTGACAGATTTGTATATCAGATATGTAAAAGAGAGAAAGACAATTGATCTTGATAAAATCCTTAACTTCATAGATAAAGAGGACTGCTTTATATGTGTAGATAATGTACATGGCGCCACACGGGGAAGAATAGAAAGGATAATAGGAAATAGTAAAAAAATAGCATATCTTAGGACAGAAAATGATTATCTATTTGGAGGTATAGCACCTGAACCTTCTGAAGAGAATATGGAAATGGTAGTGAATATGCTAAAACAAAGCAATGCTAAATTCAAGATAGGTGCTATTATGGATCCTGATGGAGACCGTATAAGATTTTGTGATGATAAGTCCCAAATACCTATGAACTATTTTGGCGCTATGGCACTTCATTTTCTCAATGTATATAAAAAAATCACTGGAGTTGTTGCAAAGTCTGTAGGTACAAGTAATTTTGTAAACGCCATTGCAGAAGGATTAGGAATTACTGTAATAGAGACAAAGGTTGGTTTTAAAAACTTTAGACCATATATGCTTAAGACATCAAAAGAAAGAGCTATAATCGCATTTGAGGAGTCTGACGGTATATCGGGTTACAATCATACCTTAGAAAAGGATGCATTATTTGGCCTTTTGCTCGCTATTGAGATAGTTGCTTCAACAGGAAAAAATCTTAGTGATTATCTCTCTGATCTTATGAATGAGTATGGATATTATTATCCTGACCGAGCAGGCATATCAGTTGACCCATCACTTATTGGAGAGCCTCTTATAAAAAGGCTTTCAAAAATAAAAGAGGATTACAAAAAAGGGACTGAGGTTAACATTGGCAATAGCAAAAGGATAGTTAAAGATGTGATAACCATTGACGGTATAAAAATAGTCTTTGATGATGGCTCATGGTTGATGATTAGACCATCGGGCACTGAACCAAAGGTCAGATTTTATATAGAGGCAAGGACTGAGATAGAAAAAAAGGCTCTTTTTGAAAGAGCCGAGAAAATTACAAGAGAGGCACTAAAGTAAAATTCTAAGTCAAACCTCCCTTCTTCCTTCTAAAGCCTTTGAGAGAGTAACCTCATCTGCAAACTCTATGTCGCTTCCAATAGGAAGACCATAAGCAATTCTTGTTGCCCTTACATTGAACCGTTTTATCAACTCTATTATATACTGGGCTGTCATTTCTCCCTTTGTATTTGGGTTTGTTGCCAATATTACTTCCTCTACGCTATCTGAACTTATGCGTCTGATAAGCTCATCTATCTTAAGTTTATCAGGTGTAATACCATCAATTGGTGACAATGCCCCAAGCAATACATGATAGGTGCCATTAAAAATCCTTGTCCTTTCTATTGCTATAACATTGCTCGGTTCCTCAACAACACATATCTTACTCTTGTCCCTTGATGGATTACTGCATATTCTGCATGGATCAATATCTGTTATGTTAAAACAAATAGAACAGAATCGCGCTTTATCCTTTACATCAATTATGGCATTAGCAATATCCTTAGCATCATCAGAAGACATAGTAAGAATAAAAAAGGCAAGCCTCTGGGCCGTCTTTCTTCCTATCCCAGGAAGTTTAGTAAGATTTATTATGAGATTTTCAATTATATCCTGTGCCATATAAATAATTAATCGCAAGAATAATTATCTGCTAATTCATAGTTCTAATCTAATATTTACTTAAAAAGATTGCCCAGACCCCCTATACCTGGCAACTGAAGCCCCATTGTCAATTTTGACATCTCTTCGCTTACCATTTCCTGCGCCCTTCTTAATGCCTCGTTTGCTGCTGCTAAAATAAGGTCCTGAAGCATCTCCACATCATCAGGATTCACAACATCTTTTTCTATTTTTATTGAGACCAACTCTCCCCCACCAGTGGCAACAACTGTTACCATTCCTCCTCCAGCAGATGCCTCAACAGTTTTTTTCTTTGCCTCCTCCTGCATCCTCTGCATCTCTGCTTGAAGCTTCTGAGCCTCGCGCATAATATCGCCTAACATCTTTTTTGACATAATATCCTCCTAAATATTAAAGTGAATAGGAGATAGTATTTAGTAAATAGCAGAGAAACTAAAATTCTGTTTACTATTCACTGTT
>CAZIMB010000025.1:20686-22738 GCA_964540275.1 uncultured Nitrospirota bacterium
CTGTTTACTATTCACTGTTCACCATTCACTGTTTTTATTGGCATTACATCCACTATCCTTCCATCAAACAATTCCAATGCCTCTTTTACAATAGGATTTTTCAGCGCCCTATCCATTATTTCCTTTTTTGAGACAGTCCCTATTTCAATATTATCAACACTTATAGATATGTCCTTGCCAGACAAATCCTTAATAAGATTCTTTAAAAATAAGATTTTCTCCTTTACTGATTCTGCAAGGACAGAAAGGCCGCCATTAAATACTATCTTAATCTCATCATTACCAAAAGAGACAATACCCTCATTTAATTTACAATAAAGTGGATGGTCCATATCATCTATTTTTTTCATAACAGCATCCCATATATCAGCCAAAGATTTGTTATTTACTATTACTGGCTTGCCTTCATTTTTTCCTTCTGACTCTCTAAATTCTGATTTCTGTTCATTTTCAACTCGGTCACAAATTATGTTTCTCGCACCTTTAGCTTGAGATTGTTGACCAATTAATGATTTAATTAAGCCATTTATAGATCTAAAATGGCTTAGAAAGCTTAGTCTTATTAATGTCATCTCAACAGCAATGCGTGGATGAAAGGCATTTTTTATTGCAGGCTCTGCCTTGATTAATTCTGATAGAATAAGGGATAAGTGTTCCCCTGATACAATATCCTTTAGTTTATTAATTTCTGCTTTTTCCTCCTCACTTATATCAATAATGCCCTCTGTATCACCTGATATTTTGGCAATTACCAGATTTCTTATAAATTGGAGTAAATCCTTTAGGAATGTTTTAAGGTCATTTCCTGAATCTACTATTTCTGAGATTATATTTATTATACCTTTTCTATCTCCCTCAATAATAGATAAAGCAATTTTAGAGATAGTCTCTATATCGCTAATACCCAAGAGATCTTTTATATTAGATATTGTTATATCTTCAGAAAATGATGATACCTGATCAAGAATAGTCAATGAATCACGAATGCTACCATCAGCTACCCTTGCAATCATATCAAGGGCCTCATCTGAAGCCTTCAATCCTTCTGATGAAGCTATAAATGTAAGCCTCTCTTTAATCCTTTGTCTTGATATTTTTTTAAAAGGAAGATGCTGGCACCGAGATAAAACCGTGGCAGGTATTTTTCTTGGCTCTGTAGTAGCCATAACAAAAACTACATGCATAGGAGGTTCCTCAAGTGTCTTTAAAAGGGCATTAAAAGCAGAGGTAGAGAGCATATGAGCTTCATCAATTATATATACTTTGTATCTACCGCCTGATGGTGCATATCTAACCCTCTCTCTCAAATCCCTTATATTATCGACACCTGTGTTTGAAGCCCCGTCTATTTCCAATACATCCATAGAGGAGCCTTCAGATATGGCTATACATGACTGGCATCTACAGCAAGGTTCAGGAGTCGGTCCGCTTATACAGTTTAATGCCTTTGCAAGAATTCTTGCAGTTGTTGTCTTACCAACACCCCTTGGCCCTGAAAATATATAGGCATGGGCTATTTTATTCTGAATAATTGCATTCTTCAAAATTTTGGATATAGACTCCTGACCTGTAAGTTCATCAAATGTCTGAGGTCTCCATTTTCTTGCTAAAACTAAATAGCTCATGGTTTAATTTTATACAATGTTTAGGTCTCCCTTTCAGCCTTCACATCTAAAAAATTTCTATTTATTTTGTTCCTTCTTTCTATTAATTTTTCTATACTCAGGGGCCGGCTTGCTGCGGCACCCAGACTAAATGCTTACCGTTGCTTCCTTCCGGACCTGGCGGGGTTCACACCAGCCTGCTGCGCAGGGCCAGCCCCTGACTATAGAAAACTGTGAATATTTTTATTAAATTGATTGGTCAAGTAATTTTATTTACTTACTTGCTACATAACTGGCGGAGAGGGAGGGATTTGAACCCTCGGTGAGTTTTACCCCACACACGATTTCCAGTCGTGCACCTTAAGCCTCTCGGCCACCTCTCCACTTTTATCTGTAAATAATAGGTTAATCCAATGATACACTTAAAATCAACTGCTAAAAAATACCT
>CAZIMB010000026.1:0-11141 GCA_964540275.1 uncultured Nitrospirota bacterium
AGCATTAATAGCAGGAGAATTTATAATTCTTATTGAAAAAATTTTTATCATTCAGATAAAATTTATTAAGATATTCTTATTTTTTAATATGATAATATCAAACCTCACAAAGATTAAAAAGATTCTTATTGTTTTCTGTCTCTCTTTTTTTCTTTTTTTAATATCATCTAATAAAGCCATAACTGCAGAACTTGATTGTATTTGGTGTCATGAAGAATTAACAAAAGCCAAATACATTCATGCACCTGTTAATATGGGATGCAAGGTATGTCATACTAATATAGATAGGCGGCACAAAAACACAGGCACCTTCAAAAAAGGACTTTCAGCAGAAGAGCCTGATATATGTTTTGGATGTCACGACAGGACAGTTTTTACAAAAAAATCCATTCACTCTGTTATAAACAAATCTGGATGCACGGGATGTCATAATCCCCACATTTCTAAAAATAATAGACTTTTAGTAGCTACAGGTCATGATTTATGTTTTAAGTGCCATAATAAATCTATGTTTACAAAAAAACTTATTCACGGAGCACTTGGCATGGGATGTAATTCCTGCCATAATCATCATAGCAGTGATTATCCCAAACTAACCATTAACAAAATGCCTGACCTTTGCTTTGATTGTCATGATGATAATGATTTTAAAGGGAAAATGGTCCATAAACCTGTAGCTGATAAAATGTGTATGAGATGTCATGATGCCCATTCATCATCAAATATTGCACTTTTAGATAAGGAACCCAACACCTTGTGTATTGACTGTCATAGAAGGGTAGTAAGAAGACCTCATGCAATCAGCGTACCTGGCTCAACAAAGGGTCATCCATTAGGAGGGGCAGATAATGCAAAGCCTGATCCTGCAAGAACTGATAAAATATTCTATTGTGGGAGTTGCCACAACCCACATAGTTCTGATTCTAATCTTCTCTTTAGATACCCTCCTAAAAATAACAGTGGCATATGTACATACTGCCACATCGGTCATTGAAATGAAGAATAAAAAACCTTTAACACCTTATTTACAACCCCTTTAATCCATTTACCTTCTTAACCTTCTTAATAAAATAGTAGGGGAAGATAAAATATTAATGACATCCGGCTGTGGTTGTGCAATTTAACCTTGTGTAATTCATTGGTGTAGTCTTTGTGAATCCTGTAACCTTTAACGAACTGCCTCGGTAGTTATAAGGCGCCATATCCCCTGCATACCCAATCAATCTAGGATTTTTATAGCCATGAGGTATAACAACATGACAATTAACACACTCTAAATTATTATGCCCATATGCTGAATGCACATTATTTTTCCAGCCCATTGCATCATAAATAGTATGACAATTCTTACAGAAAAGGCCTGTATCACTTCCATCTATTGGATTCAGTTTCCACAGCGATAGGCCATCAAATTTTGTTGGCCAGTATTGTCCTGTACCTTTAAGCATAAACCTGCGATCTGAACCATGGGGTCCCTTAGCCCCTCCCCTTTCCTCGTTATCAGCACCATGACAATCAGAGCAATACATTGTCTGATTTCCAGTATTCTGCCATTGAAATGACATCTGAGAAGGAGAAAGGCTCCTAGGACTTGTTGATCCTGTCTTGAAATTCAATGCTGTTACAACAGGATGTCCAGAACTATTATTTACATTAAATTCCCATGCTTGATCAGTTATATTTGTTCCAGAAGGTCCAATAATTAATGACACAGGAGATGTAAGCCTACCGAGCCCATAATAAGAATGGCACTTAAAGCATATCTGGTATTCATATTGTGCTCCTTCAGGATACAAAGGGGGTTTTCTGACAGTAAAAGAGGTAGGTTGTGTCCATGCCCCTGGCCATGAGGGTTCAACCCCCCACACACCTCTTAAAACCTCGGACACACTATTTCCAGGTGGCACATGTAAGCCTGAGTTAAGAACATGAACATTATGGCAGTCTACACACTCTGCATGTCTTCTATCATATTGAGGTGGATTACCGAAATCCTTTTCTCCCTCGGATTCACCCTTTTCAGAGGATTTATGACGTCCCTGATATTTATAAACAGGATGGCTATATCTTTTGTTTAACTGTATGCTTATATCCTTGGCTGGAGTACCATCATGACATGCCTCACAAACTGCCTCTTCCCTTACAAAAAGGAGGCTTGGAATTAGCCCTATAGAATCTTTTTTTCCGTGGGGTGTATGACAATTATTGCAATGACCATATTGAGGATTTTTTGGTCCTGGGGGGCTTAACCCAGGCCATACAACCCTGGGATTTTGTGAATGTACAGAATTATTATATTTATCCTTTCCTTGATATATTCCATATCTTCCATAACCCCTTGTAATCCCTAAGGTCAGTTGCTCATGGCAATCAAAACATAGCCCTATATTTCTGTAATCCCCTGTTTCATGACAATGTCCACAATGTCCCTTTTTATAGGGATTTTTCATATCAGGAAAGGGTTGTCCTGTAACTATTGATCTATCAACGCCCTTAATAGGATCTCCATGTGCAGTTGTCTCGTAAGTTCCTCCACCTTGACTATCAGAATTTTTAACTAATAATAAGTCTATGATTATCACAAAGGAAAAGATAGCAAGAAATAAAAGTATTTTACCTTTATATTTACTCATAAAATTATTCACCTTCAAGTTCTCAATGCATTATTTACCATCTTTACCAAAAAATCCACCTTACGGTGGTGGATCATTATGACAATTAAAACACCCTGAATAACTATTTGGATAATCCCACCTCATCATATTTGGATATGGAGAGGCATGGGCGCGATGGCATGTAAGACACATAACAATATCCGTTCCAGGCCTTACTACTTGAGGAGATCCTGTATAGTTATCCTCTGGTCTTGCGATAGGTGTCATTAAGCTATAAGTAGTATATTTATTGTATGGCGCTGTGTTTGGCAATAACACATTTGATTTGTGCGGAAAATTAAAATTACCATTTGGGTCATGAAAATATCCGTGACACTTGTAACAGAGATAACTTATTGAGCTTGTCTCACTAAAACCTATAGAACCCTTATATTCATTGTGGCTTGTATTTATATTGTCAAGCTCCCAATCAGCATCTTCCTTTCCTTTAATCCCGAGCAAAAACCTGTAATCATTAGCAGCGCTTTGTATGCCTCCAAAAGGGGTTGAATCATGATGAGAAAATTTTATTGCAAACATCTGATCAACAGAGGCCTGACTCCCAATATTTCCATGGCAGCCATACCTACCCGAGCATGTCAGTTGCCCTCCCAGATCAGACCCACCGGGTGGAACAGTTCCATGGTTAAAGTCCGTATTAGTAACACCCAATATGTTATGTCCCTTATTGTCATCAGAAATAACATAATAAAAATCACCTCCAGCAAGACCATTTGCACCGCAGGTTGGGGCACTTGTATGAAATACATTTGGTACATTAATATTTAGTGTTATGCAGACACCAGAATTGGTTGAAGAATGACAACCTACACAGCTATTTCTCAGAAGTCCTGAATAAGGAATTATGGTTCTTGAACCAGGGTCAAAGGGGTTATCCATAGCCACTGGGCTTCCCCCTTCGCTATTATGAATTGTATGGCATTCACTACATTTTGCCTCTACTTTTTTTGCTAGAACATCACTATTATATATTAAGGCAAGTAATAAGAGTGTTAGTAATAGATAGGATATTAATATATAGCTTTTTTTCCCCATGGTTTTTTAACTTATTGTTATGTATATTTTAATAATTTTACAACAATATTCATGCCAGACTTTCCAACCAGGGGATATATTATTAATAAAACTTATGGCATTGTATACAGAGGGCTCGCCTTCTTTCATGGGTAAGCATAAATTCAGCTCCTGCAGAATGCATACTATGACAGGACATACAGTGCATATCCTGACCATTCCTTGGATCTATTACATTTTTGCCTATAGGATGACTGACCCTATGTTGTTCTGTATGACATCTAGAGCATACTGTTATTCTATCACCCTTCATGTATTGGGGCTGATTTGAATGTCCTGGTTTATGGCACTCATAACATTTATTGTCCTTGATAACTGTCTTTTTTATAACCTTAAATTTCTTTTGCATGAAGCCTGTTTTTTTCTCTATTGTATCATGACATGTAAGACATGCATAAGTTTCATCAATCATGTAAGTCCTCTTTTTTGATGCATGATATACATGACAGAGGGTGCATGGATTTTGTCTGAATGTAAGATGTATATCTCCATCTCTGAATTCAGTAGTTTCCTTTGGATGGCACATAAAACAGAGATTTTCTCCTCTTTCTATTGTAGTCAGTCTTTTCCCTGGTGTAACTGGATTGTGACAACTCTCACAGGATTTTTCAAGGAACATAGAGTGTCCATAGGGTCCAAAAAGCCCTTTGGTTTTAGAATTATGTCCAGAATGGCATGACGTACAATCCATATCCTTTGTAAATGCTGATATCGATACACCTTTTACATTGCAACGGGGTGAGTGGCAACTACTGCATACCTTTTTTGGTTCAGCTATGAACATATAATTCTCCATTGAACCATGGGCGTTATGGCATGATGAGCACTCAGCCTTATTAAAAGGCACATGGGCATATGGATATTTCAACTGATCTCTGATATTCTCATGGCAGTTCCAGCATATCTTATCCAGTGTTCTAACAAGAAGGTTTTTAATATCTCCGCTATGGGCATAATGGCAATCTGTACAACTACCTGCCTTAAGGGCTCCATGGATATTTCCTTTTTTAATGATATTTTCTATGCCTGAGTGGCAGCTAATACAAACTGAATTGATCTTGTCTTTCATAAGCCCTTTGTGATCGCTTGCATGCAGATCATGGCAGGAGTCGCATTTACCCTGTTTAAAGGGGAAATGGACATATTTCTGGGCAAGACCATCTTTTAGTTTTGTATGACAGCTAAAGCATACCTCAGCCATCTTTGTCTGGGCAAATAGATCATTACTGAATGAAAAAACAATAATAAATAGGATGAACAACAGACAGGTTATTAATCTATAAATTCCCTGTTTCTTATTAATATCCAAAAAATGTCTCTTAATATTATATTTTAATGGCATACCTTGCAATTCCTCTTATTAAAGGGATCATGTGCAAACTTCTTAATCATTCCTTGATTCCTTGGTATATGAGGTTCATGACATCTTGTACATTTGTTAATCTTTGCAAGTGGTCTTAAATGAGAAGTCAGCAGCCTCTCTGTATCAGTTGTATGGCACTTACGGCATAAATCAGGATCCTTCTCAGCTAATAATCCCTTTTGATCAGAATAATGGGATATATGACAATTAAGGCAGTCTATATTTTCCTGACCAATATGCCCCTTTTTGTCCTTAACATCAGCCATATCTTCATGACATGTAGCACATAACTGCTTAGGCTTGCCCACAAGCAGATTCCCTATTTTAGAACCATGGGCATTATGGCATTCTATACACTTTCCTTCTTCAAGTGGCACATGGGTTACCTTCCTTACTGATAATTCCCTTTCTACCCCTTGATGGCAATCATAACAAAGTTCGGGTTTTTGTTTTATAGTCACACCGCTAAAATCACTGGCATGTGGGTCATGACAAGACATGCACATTTTATTCCTAAAAGGAGCATGGGCATCTTTATCTGCTATCTCTGAAATAATATTGTTATGGCAATCATTGCATATCTTATCAGGGGTGTTTCTGAGCAGCTTTACATTTGGAGATGAGTGAGACTGATGGCAAAGGTTACACTGCTTATCTTCAACAGGCTTATGAATAAATGTCTTAAAGAATTCCCCTTCCTCTTTTTTATGGCATTGATAACATATATCAGTAATCGCTGTTTTCAGCATAAGCTCATTATTGCTACCATGGGCATCATGACAACCTGTGCATTCAGATTTTGCAAATGGTAGATGGGTATTTTTTTCCTTGAAGGCCTTTTCAATATCACTATGGCATGTGAAGCATGCCTTTTCTTTTGGTGCAGAAAGATATAGTTGGTAATTAGACCCATGAGGATTGTGACAGGCCGTACAACCAATATCTTTTATCGGTTGATGAAGTTTACTCACACTTAATATACCCTCGCTTTTCTTATGACAGCTAATACAGAGCGATTTCTCTTCCTTAATTAAAACCTTTGAAAAATCTGTGGCATGAGGGTCATGACAACTCATACATTTACCTTCATCCACAGGATTATGTCTGTGTGCTGTTTTAAATTCAGCCTCTTCTTTTTTATGGCAGGAATAGCAGAGCTTGCCGTCAGGCATAGATATAGATAATGGTTTAGGGTCTGATGCCTTGAAATGACAGGAGTCGCACATACCTGCTACCATAGGCGCATGTATTGATTCCCTGAGCAACTTATCATTTGTAGAACTATGGGGTGTGTGACATCCCATGCACTTGCCATCCTGAACAGGATAATTCCTATGGGCATTCTTAAATGCAACAGCAGTGAAGCTGTGGCAGTCCTTGCACAATTCTAACTCTGCCTTAACAAGATTGTTTTCATATTTTGAACCATGTGGGTTATGACAGGTAAGACAACCAGCTATTTCAGCTACGGGCTTATGTATCTTTTTGCGTTTAAATGTAGTATCCTTATGACATATAAAACATTGCTCATTCCCTATATTTTTTAAGAGAGATTTATTGTCCGATGAATGAGGATGATGGCATGGTATACATTTATTCTGTTTCAGGGCAGTATGTTCATAGGTCATTTTTTCCATTTTTTCTGCCATCTCTTTATGGCATAGGTAACAGAGCTTTTTTTCTTCCCTTTCCTTGAATGCCCTTACAGCTATCTTGCCGTGCCTTATATGGCATGCCTCACAATCCCTTTTTGCCATAGGGGCATGAACATATTTTTTGTTAAAGTCCTTCAACTGCTCTTTATGACAATCAAGACAAGGCTTTGGGGCAAAGGCACCAGGTCTCCTTACTATTTCCTCCTGCGGTGCACATGAAAATATTAATAGTAAGAAAAGGCTTGTTAAGGCAATTGCTATTAATATCAATCTATTATGTTTGATTTTATTAATCATAATTATTTTTAATTTTATTTTATATTTTATTAATTATATTGTCAAACCAAAAATTACTTTTTTGGATTCTTGATCCTATCCTCAATCTCCTTTATAACATCATCAAAAATAACTATCTCGGCAGTCTTCTTCAACTCATCAATTGTCTGAGCGTATACCATATTAAATTGTTCATTAAAATATTCCTGTTGTACCAGAGCCTTTACAGCTTCAAAAGGTTCAACCTCTTTTTTTGACTTCTCAAGTATTTTAACTATCACAAATCCGCCGCTGTGCTTAAATATCGGGCTTATATCTCCTATATTGAGACCTGAAATCTCCTCTCTTATAGATTCAGGAAAATCCTCTAAAGAGACCCAGCCCACATCTCCTCCCTTTTCTTTTTCAGGGTCAAGGGACTTTCTCTTAGCAAGCCATGAAAAATCTGTACCTTCTTTCAAACTCCTTTCTATCTCTAATGCATCTTCCATTGATTGAACAGTTATCTGTTGAATCCTAAACCTCTGGGGCTTCAAATATTTATCAGGATTATTATAATAATAATTCCTTAACAATTCATCGTTTATCTTAATCTTAGGGATTATCACTCCCCTTATATAGGCATCCTTCATGAGTTGATTTCTATAGCTTTCAACCCTATCAAAGAGTTCTGTTTTTTTGTGATACTGACGGCTTAATGCCTCTATATCAACGAGCCTGTAATCTATCCATGTATTAATAGCTTCATCTGCAGCCTTTGCAACATCAAACTCACCTGCTACAGAAAAAAGTTTTTTTTGCTTTGTCTGCATAATCATTGATACAAGTTCACCTACTGTAAGGGTATAGCCTTCAAGTTCTACAACATTTCTTTTGTCCTTTATCCAGTTGCTAATCTCAACACTTTCTGGCTCAAACTTGACATCTTTAATCTCTGATAGGATATCCTTATTAATCTTTATATCCCTTTTTTCTTTCAACTGCTTCAGATATTCATTAGACCTATCAACCTCTTTTTGTTTTAAAAGAGCCCTTCTTATGCCTTCCCTGAATTTCTCTATATCCTCATCAGCGGCCTCTTTTCTTTCGATTAGTTTTACAATATAGTATTTGTTATCAATCTTATAGTAATCACTTATATCTCCTAATTTAAGCTTTGATACAATATTGAAAAGATCAGGTTTCATAAACTTTCTTCTTATTTTTATATTGCCACCGTCTTTTTTAGATATATGTGTTGAATATTGCTCTACGAGTTCCTTAAAATCCGCACCTTCTTTCAAAAGATTATTTACTTTTATTGCATCTTCCTCATTTTCAAGCTCAATAATCCCTAAATTATATTCCTCTTCATCATTTTTATATTTTGCGATAATCTCTTCATCACTAACAGAAATCTTTTTTAGTATCTCCTCATCACGCAATTTCACAATTGACTCCCTTAGGATAAATTCATCAACCTTTTGTTTTACAGCTGGGGATTCATCAATGCCCATCCTCCTTGCATCCTCAATTAAGAGCCTTTCATCTATTAATTTATTGGTGTACTGCAAAAGATCCAGTTCTACCCCTGGCTTAAGCCCCTCCCTTCGGTGAAGTATGGTTAATGAATAAATAAGGTCCTGTTCCGAAACAGGAAAACCATCTACAATAGCTATAACCTTTTGCTTCTTAGTTGTTGCACATCCTGAAATTAGAAATAAAAAAAGTAAAGATATAATCAATAAAACTTGTGCACTGTAAATAGTTAATCGTAGTAAGGGATTATTGAATAATAATCTATTTTTCATTATTACCATCTGACTGCCTCCATTTTTTTTACCATTTTTGAAACTATCCCATATGCCACCTGATCTGATGACCTTTTCTTACCCCAATCAAAGACATATATTTCAGAATCGCTATTCATTTTATAAGTATCACTCCATAGCAACCTTTTTTTGCGGGCATTTATAAGCCTTGCATTAATCTCCACCTCAAGAGAAGGGGAATCTGATTCATCCCTTGGATATACATCAATAGTGCCTATTATTATACCGTCTACATTAAGATTGTCTGATATGGCAGCTATCTTTTCATAATCAAGCTCATCCTTAGTAAAAAATTTAAGGTCCATTAATGTATTCCTTAAGCTACCAAATTCAACAGGCACATAATTACGGCTTTTATGTAGTTCAGAAATAAACATATAATTAACAATCTTTCCAGCCCCAATTTTCCTACCCTTGTTATAGAAAGGCATTACAGCAATCTTGTAGGCTGATTCAATATCTTTATTTGAATAAATACTAAAAGTAGAAAATAATCTCTCTACTGCCTTTGAAACCAGCTTTTTACTGTCCCTAATAGCACCAATTCCCAATATCTTTAAAAAGTCTTCACCTGTGATTGATATATAATTTGCCCAGATTATATTTCCCTCATTATCAATAAGACGGGCTGATATAGCTATTTGTGGATTATCTCCTGATGAAAAATGGTTCACACTGCCGAGCAATATGCCACCAGACCCCAATTCATTGCCTATCTTCTTAGCAATGGCAGGTAGTACATATCCTGTTGCCCTGACCCTTTCTTTTATCAAAAAATTTCTTACACTCATCTCATCAGTCAATTCAAACCTCTTATCCTGCAAATGCTCTCTAATCAATGGCATAAGATATCTCAAGGCATTAGGGTCTTCAGACATATTTTCAAAGGGTAGTATCACTATTTTTCTGTCAATATTTTCAGAATGGGCTAAGGTTGAAAAAATAAGAGGGCAAAAAATAACGAATAAGGAGACTATAAAAATTTTTAATTTCATCTTGTTGAGCCAATAAGTGTCTGTATAGCCTCCCTCACTACCTTAATAGCAGTCTCACTTAGGGTGTCTGTCCTTGCTCCAAAGTGTCTTGCTAAAAATGATGCACCGCCCCTTGTCCTTGAAGCTGACCATATTATGGAACCAGATGTAGTGTCAGCCATCATTAATGTAATAGAGACAGTAGGCGCAGAAACATTGCCTATCCTCTCATCCCCAAATCTCTCCACAGAACCAAGAATAATAGCCTGAGCCTGAAGCATCTTTCCAAGACTTTTTATCTGCTCAACACTCGGAAGAGAAATATTTTTGATCCCTAATCTGTCAATAGCAAACATCACATCACCAGGCACAACTACATCAACTGCGCCAGTAGCGAGAAGTTCAGTAATAACAGCCTGCCTTATTATTTCTGGGGCAAATTTGTCGTTTGTCATATTCTCAAGAGGCATAACTGCAACCTTTTTTATATAACTAAAATCAACATCTTCTCTCATGTGATAATTAGAGGCAGAGGTGGTCTTACAGCCAGAAATAGAAATGCAGACTGATAAAAAGATTATTAGGGAATATATAAACTTATATTTAACAAATTTGTCTTTTATCACAATTTAATGTTAACCAATAAAACCATTTTTTTTCAAGAGATTTAGACATAAAATGTCAATAGGGCTCGTAAATAAAACAATCGCAAAAATGCAATTTTAAAATCGGCTAAATATTAATGCATTATTTAAGTTAACCATAAAAAAAAAGGGATTTTACCCCTTTATATCAATTTCTCTAAATAATTGTATTTATAAGTAAGATATTTTTCTTAAGTCAAGCGATTAATTTTCTGTCAAAGGCTGCTTAATTGAGCTTGTCTTTAAATAACCAAGTGTCTTTTTCGGTCTATTATTCCCCGCAACTGTTGTAAGGTCAGTATTGAATAATGTATTTAGGCTCTCATTAACTGCCTTATAGGCAGTATCGCTTAATGTCATTCCCTCTGCCCCAAAGTGTCTTGTCCAAAAACTTGGGCCTCCCACTGTATGTCTCATATTCCATACAATCCTACCTGTAATGGTATCAAACAGGACAAGGTTTATAGTAACCTCAGGATATGATACAGATATACCTTTATTAATGCCATATGCCTCTACAGAACCACTCATGACAGCATCGGCATCCAAAATATCACCTATAATCTGGACATCTGTGGTAGTCAATGATGTCAATGTCTTAGGACCAGTAATAGATAAAACATTATTGTTTGCAACCCTGTTCCTATTATTATTATATCCATTGCCATT
>CAZIMB010000026.1:11241-22547 GCA_964540275.1 uncultured Nitrospirota bacterium
CCATTTTTATATCCATTGCCATTTTTATATCCATTGCCTCCGTTATTCTGCGGTGCAATATCTACTCCCATAGCAATATTATTTAATTCAATTATAGCCCTTGAAACCTCGCCGGGCTCTACGACATCAATACCCCTTGCAAGGAGATCGGACATCAATATCCTTCTTATCCTTTCACTTGCTTCCTTATCATTTGTTAATGATTCCAGAGGGAATATGGCAACCCTTTTTATCTCATTGAAGTTAAAAAGTGGATTTACATAATACCTTAAGGCATTTTCAGTTAATTGGGAGCTATTCTGGGGGTCTATATCCTGATGTGTATATTGCCTCTTTCCAGCGCACCCAAACAATGAAGATATAATAATACCTATTATTGCTATTACAATATATCTATATTTTTTCATATTGCCTCCTAACTAAAAAATAGCAATTATTATGCCAGATTAGTTGTGTATAAATCATATACCTATAGGCCTATAATGAGCCAAAATTTATGGAATTGCGTACATATATATGTATTTTTTACACATTATATGCAAAATTCCACATTGAAAACTTGGCATAAGCTATTTTCATTCATTACCCCTACACCTCATCCGCTCTCTCTATTTTTAACTATATAATCACCAGAAATTTGCAACTAACTGTAACCCTAATCTATGTATTTCACTGATCCTACCCATTTCTGACCTCAAATAATTATAAGTAAACTGGAGGTTCAAGAATCTCTTTACATACCATTTAATAGTATTGTTTATATTATATGTATCGGACTTTTCTGATTCAGACCTTGTGTGTGTAACATTTAAATCAATACCTATTACAGGCAGGGGAAGCCAATTTATAGAAATCCCTTCTGAGGTAGTAATATCCTTCTTATCACTTTCAGATATCCTAAAATTTCCGATCAAATTTATGAACCTTCCAGGTCTGAAGGTAACCAGTGCACTTGCATCCCTTGTCCTTGATATCCTTCCTTCACTTTCAGACCAGTTTATAGAATACCCAATATTAGCAAAAAGGTCCTTTGTAAAGATTATATCCAGCCCACCCCTAACACCTTTTGTGCTTGTCTTTGTTTCTGTTTCAAATGTCTTGGTTTGTGTATAACCTATATCATTATTCATCCTTATAAAGTCCTTGTAAATCTTTGCATTAATACTAAGGTTTGTAAAATAATTTATGCTTGACCTTTCTCCAAAGCTAAAGCTATCTGTCCTCATTAATAAAAGTCCTGTATTGAGTTCCGGTATAGGGATTGAGACAAGGTTTAGGGAATATGTATTTGAACTTAAATCAGCATCTTTTTTGTTGTCAAAAGACTCTGCCCTATATAATCGTATATTTGTAGTAAGAAGCCTATGTGTCAGCCATGTGACAGAGGTTCCATATAGCCTTGAGGTAGTTGTTCTTATACCCTCATCTTCCTTGAGATATTTAGAAAAAAGGCTTGTAAAAATCCCCTTAACTGGCTCATAAAATCCAGCTGGATTTTCATCATTCCTGCTTATTGAGTAAAATATATTCATTGATAGGTCATCCCTTATTCTCACATCTGATGAAAGGCTCAATCCCTGAGTTAAAAGGTCAGAGGTACTCGTAAACTCACCAGCCCCTGGTAGTACAAATACACCAAATGCCTCAATCTCTGAAACAAGGACATCATTAGATAAAGCCTTTGACATATTAACCACTTTAAAGAACAAGGCGGATTGAGCAGGAGAAACATTTATGGAATATTTGCATATAAATTTTGAGGGATCTGTTATGTCTGGGTCACATGTAGGGGTAATATTTTGTTCAGAAACCTGTGTCCATGGATTTATTCCATCCATAAGGTCTGTCTTATAAACCCTCCATTTTATAGTGCCAGGTGAATTATTGTTTGCAATAGCATAAACATCAAGCCTGTCAACGCTTCCTGAGATTGGCAGTTTCATCCCTATATTATGAAACTCCTGCCCATTATTGCCGATATTTATATCATTACCAGAAACCGTTACCTTAACATTATAGAAACTATCTATTAAAGTAGATATAACTTTATCAAGATTTTTTACATCAGGTTCAGATAATGTCCCTGGGCCTCCATATAATCCCTGAACTGGATTTCTTTCTATTAATATCTCACCAGCTGACCTCCCAACAATTATAGTCTTTCCCCTTATATAATTTCCCTGATATGCTGTTGAGATAAAGATACGATTATTAAGAAAGGATTTTGAATAACTTATGCTATATATTGTATTAAATGAGTCTGAGGTTGTCTCAGCTATTATACCTATAGGTGATTCTGTAATATTTCTGGAATAATCAAAATTATAATATAAGATCAAGTCCTTGAAATTGTAAGTATATGTTGAACTAATTGCGTATCTATCAGTAGTTGTATCTATCTCTCTTTTAGGCAGATGGTCATACAACTTTCTACCATCATACTGTAGATTAAAAGATGGTAAATCATAGGGCATTAGATTAAAACGGGCATAATAATTCTCATTAGTTCTCCTACTTGAGTCCACTAAATGGGCGGTTGTCCAACTTTCAAGCCTTTTGTAGCCCATATTAAAGTCATAGATAGGATTCCTCAGGTAAATATCAAGGGATGGCTCTATTGACCTTCGGTAATCCTTTGTCAAACCTGTATCAGTTCTGTCTTGCTTTGTATCTAAGAGGTATCCCCTGAGATAAAGCTGATATGAAAGTGCAGGCGTGATAAATTTATCTATGCCGAGGGAGAAGTTTCTTCCAAAGTTAGTAGTCTCTGAAACCTTTTCTTTGTCTTGGTACTCATTTGTATTTGTATAAATAAAGGTTGTCCAGCCTCTGATGCCTTCAGCAAAGGCTGATTGGCAGGATACGAGAATGCATATTAATACTATAAAAAATCTCAAAAATGCATCTCCTTAAAATATCAGGGAAAACATTTATGAGCCCTTAGCCCACATTAATGCATTATAAAAAAAAATCCTTATATATTAGCATACAGAAAAGCAAAAGTTGGAGAGATTTTTTTCACATAAAAAGATGTTTTAGCCCCTTAAAACCTTTTTCACACCTATTTTTCCTAAAAAGGGAAATAAATATAAATATATTTTTTAACCCTATTTTTTTCTAAATAATGTTCAGAAGGATCATACTGCCCTTTGTAGTGCAAAGGGTTATCTTAAAACTAAAAAGGAAACATTGCAATAGCAGAAGGTTTTTTACTAAGGGGGATACTCTTTTCTTCCTTGTTTGAGTATTTATCTATTACAGTTAGGGATGAATCGGCTCTGTTTACCACATATATCTTTCTTCCCTCTGGATCCATCACAAATGCCCTTGGAGAACCTTTTAGATTTATCTTTCCTATTATAGAAGGCATGAATGTCTTAACTGCTGAATCTTCAAATGAAGGCTTAAGAATAAGGATTTCACCGGGAAATTCTCTCAAAATATAAAGGCTGTCAAAGGATAAATCATTTATTACTCCAACTGCTGTCCTGCCTATTCCAGCGATATTACTCACAGCACCAGCCCTGTTGCCTTTTATAAGTTGAATTATATCTATAACAGAAAGCTTATCGGATTCATAATTGGATACATAAACCTTAGCCCTGCTATAATCAACTGATATTTCCACAGGGGACCATTCAACAATTAGATTTATCACATCAACTGGTCTATGGGTAAATCTATCCATTACTATAACACTTACACTTCTTGAATTTTTGTTCGCAACATATACATTGTAATACCTTTCTCTATATCCCCTCAAGAGATTTTGATTTTCTATGCTCAAAAATCTCATATCAAAGAGGCTTTCAATCATCGGGTCAGCAGTTATCGCAACAGGACCGCTTCCTACATTTACCTTTTCTACTTCCTGATAGGTAATGCCATCAACTATGGATACATTGTTTGAACCATAATTTGCAACAAATAACATCTCTCTATCATTTGATGCCCTTGCTACTACTACATCCTCAGGCTGCCAACCGAGCCTAAGGGGTATCTCTGTTTCAGCTATATTGGTTGTAGGGTTGATCACAGATATACTATTTGAGCCAGAATTTGCCACATATACCCTTAATGAATCCCTTCTTAACCCTGTAGCAATGCCCTTTGGCCTTTTGCCTGTCATCACCATCCCTACAACCTCTCCAGTCTTTCTATTTATTACAGAGACATTATCTGATCCTTCATTTGTTACATAAATGAGAAGGGTACTTAACTCAGGCACCTGTCTTTTTACAATAAACAAAGGTCTAAATATAAAGCCATCTACTAAGGATGCATCTGCATTCCAAGAGATAAATAGAGAGGCATTCTGATTCCTGTTTATCATCACATTTATATCAAGCTCTACTATCTCTATTTCAAAAGAGAGATGGGCGATCTCCCTTTTCTTAATAGTAGGCTCTTTTATCACAATCTTTATCTTTCTATATCTACCTTCATCAAGATATCTCTCTGCCAGCAATAGTTGTCTTGATTCCAATGCCTTTGAATTTATCTTTAACGGTCTGTCAAGAAGTTCTATTGATCTTCCATCCTCAGATATAATGCTTACAGACTGAAGGTTAAAGGAAATATCCTGATAGGCCTTTTCAGGTCCATTAAAATAGAGATTAAATTGTCCTTGAATGCCTGTTGCAAGTGGTGCACCTTGTTCCTGAAGCATAGTACAGCCAAAAAGCAAATAAAAGATTAAAAGGCATGATATTAAAAAAACCTTTTTCACAAACTGTCCCTAATCCTTTTATCTTGTATTAAAGACCTGCACCCTATTGTTAAATGTATCAGCAACAAATAGCCTGCCCCTATTGTCAATTGAGATATAGCTTGGGAAGGAAAACCAGCCGGGAGACCAACCAAGTCCGCCAAATTCAGATATATATGCACCGTCATAATCATATATATTAATACTATGACGCATGTAATCTACTACATATATCCTTTTGCCTATATCATCAACAGCAACGGCCTTTGGTCTACTCAGCTTGGCTGTACTGCCTCCCTTTTCACCAAACTTAAACAGGAATTGCCTATTTTGATCATACACATATATTTTGCTCTCCTCTTCGCTCAGGATATATATCCTACCTGCATTATCAATTGTCACATTATTTACAATAACCCTTTTATCCCCCTCCATTGGGGTTATAATATCAATAAGATTCCCTGATTTATCTAAAACTAGTACATTAGGGACATACATGCCTGCCACATATATATTACCGTCTTTATCTAACGCAAGTTTATAGGGTTGAAACTGTTCTGCACCTTCAAATCCGCTTATATAAATATCACCTTCCCATTCAAATATAGGGTTAAGTATGGTTATCTTTGGTATCCTGCTCTCCTGGGTAAATGCATTAGCTATATATATATATCCTCTTTGATCCAAAGCAATAGCATTAGCAGATGTTACACCATCCATTTTCCCTCGTGTAAAAATAGGGAAAAAATTAGAATTATATATAATCACCCTTGCCCTTCCGTCCATAACATATATCTCATCCATCACTGGTTCAGGATATACAAAGGAGGGGAAATATAGACGATTGCCATCCTCATCAAAGGTGATACTGTCTATATAAACAACCCTTCTCTCTTGGGAGGATACATCCACTGGTATTAAAAGGGATATTGCAAAAGAAAGTAAGATGATTAATGTTAAAGGGTTTGATTTTTTATTTATATATAGATATTTAACAATATTAAGCATGTTTATATTTTATCATAATTGGTATTTAAAAGGTTTTCCCAATTTAGATATAAATTTTGCCTATTTTTCACCCCTTCCTTTAGCAAAAGGGGAATAAAATAAATGTTTAATTTAGGTCAGAGGTTTGTTTACCAATAAAGGCAGGCAATTGCCTACCTTTTAGGGATATTGATTATTAACACTGGGCTTAAGGGGTATCCTTTTCTGTATGACAGGTAAAGCATCCTGCTGTACTTGAGCCGCCTGCAGATACTATATTGCTGTAATCAAATCTAAGCATCGATGGATATGGACCTGCATGGGAATAATGGCATGATAGACATGTTACTACATCACCAGATGTAGCGCCTGTTATAGGTGCATTTGGCACCGTTGTCCTTCCATAAGGCACTGTTGGATTATACTGCCTCTTTGAGACCTGATATTCACCGACATTTGGTATCAAAAGATCAGTTGGATGCCTTTTAAATGGGGTGGTACCAGTGCCTATACCTATACCATCTGGTTCATAAGAGGTGTCTGTTATGGTATGATATCCTCCATGGCATGTTGAGCAGAAACTGCTTATTGTCCCCTGATAAGGCTTTATCAGACTGCCATCTCCGCCAGGGTCAGAGTTTGCATGGCACATCTGGCATCCGCCTGTTGCATAGTTTGGTGGTGTTGATAATCCAAAATACTCATTATGCTGGCTGATTGTATTTCTCCACTCAGAACCAGTGGCATTATTTTCATACCCCTTCACCCCATATAAAAACCTATAGCTATTATAAACCTCTGTTGGATTATCAAGTTGCCCATTTACATTTCTATGATGGCTTCCATAAAGGGAACGAATACCTGATGTTACCTCCCCGCCTACTGGCTGACCCTGCCATCCTGTCCTTTTGCCATGACATCCTGAAGGACCTGCACAGGTAAATCTTTCTGCATCAAAACCACCACCCATACCTTGACCATGATATAATTCCATAACCTCAAAGCCAGGATAGGTATACCATATAAATCTATAATCTATACCTGTTATATCTACTACATTGTGTCCTTTAGAGGCTGCCACTTCATCATCTGCTGGGTCAGCATATTTAAAATTGCCTCCTGCAAGGCAGTTGCTACAGTCGCTATCTGTATTCAAATATACCTGTGGAAATTTACTGCCTCCAAATTCCTTTATATTTTGGTTGCCCTGAAAATCCACATGACAACCTACACAGTCAGCCCTTAAAAGATATAAAGGAGAGTATTGGGGTCCATATAATTGATAAATCCTTGATAATCTATCATCTTCAAATACCATTGGTTGTCCATTTTGGCTGTTATGCATAGTATGGCAATTTACACATAGGCCTGTGACCTTTGCATTTGGTTTGTCAGATATTATGATTAGATATACTATTATGAGTATTAATGGTATAAATATTTTTTTCATAAATTTACCTCTTCATTATTTTAAACTTTAATATTAAATATTTTCAATTTTTAGCCCTACTTTAATCAAATCTCAGTTTTATAATAGCAATAATTATACCAAAAAAAAATGCAAAGGCATAATCTGTTATTTCTTTTAAAATCAATATGTTTCACTCTTTTACTCCCTTAATCCCTTAAAACCTCTCATATCCATTGTGGTATTATTACCTTAAAATTAAGTGAAATAACCCAAATTATAGGGACCCTATACCCCTACCTTTTTCTTTATATCCCCTATGTTTTTGCTCATTAATTTACCTATAAGGTTGATGATAATGGGATGTCTTTTCCATAAAAAAAGGGCAGGATTTTATCCTGCCCTTTTGTTTTTTGGTGATCAGATTATCTCTGAGCTGAATGGCAGCCGAGACATCCTACAGTATTTCCTCCTCCTGCTACCTGAGTAGCATAGTCAAACCTGAGGATGTCATCATAGGCAGAGCCATGTGCCCTGTGGCATGATACGCATGCAACCCGTGCGCCATTTGTTGTATAAGCAGTGTTTGTAGATGCATTATTGTATTCAGTACCCGTAAAGGCAAATGGATTATTGTTGTAGTCAACAGTTACATTCCAGGTACTCGGGATAAGATTGTCGGTTGGGTGTCTTATAAAGGCGCCATTGGATATTGTATCTGTATGGAATACGCCATGGCATTCTGCACAGAATCTGCTTATGCCTGCTGTTGTGTCTGCTGAGTAAACATTGTGGTTTGTAGCAGTTGCACCACCTCTTTCCCTGTTAGGTGAGCCTTTGCCTAATACTAATGTACCAGCGCCATTTCCGATGCGGAGGAATCTATAACCAGCATTTTGAGCATGATGGCTTCCGGTAATACCTGTATCAGTCCTTCCATGACAGCCCGTAGCACCTGCACAGGAGAATTGCTGATTGATGTTAGTGATATTTGAACCACGAGAACCAGTGGCAACTCCAGGAACTACTGTAAGTGTACCTTCTGGATCACTAATCTCTACAACATTGTGCTTCTTAGCATCTGAATTAGCAATAGTGGCATTAAATGTCCCACCAGCTGTTGTAGTAGGGCTATCTAAATCTACACCTAGTGAATCATAGGTATCAGATGTGTGGCATCCCCAACAACTACCACGGGTTAAATTTGGATGTGGTTGAGTACCATCAAATGTCATAGGTGTGCCATTTTGGCTATTGTGCATTGTGTGGCAGTCAGCACATGGGCCTGATACTGCTGCTGTTACTGTTTGGGTAGATGTTATGCCATATATCATGGCACCTGCCAGCAATATTGCCAGCACTATAAACATATACCTTTTCATATCCCTTCTCCTTTTTTAGTTTTTTTGATTAATTGTTAATACTATAGTAGCAGGCTCAATGCCTGCCTTTTGCCTCCCTATTTTATTTTTTGTCACCTCCTTTTTTAGTGATTGAATAATCCAAGGGATTTTTCCAATTAATTAAGCAAATGTCATGCCAAAAATTTTGGTTGATTAGGGGTTTAATTATTGGCATATAGCATCTACTAATCCCTATGATATATATGAGAAAATATAAATAGTATGGATTTTTTCCATAAGCTGTTGTGGCTTTATCCAATATGTATTAACACCATAATGGGTGAAAATACACAGTAATGGTTTTTTTCTATCTCTTTTTTAGACCCTCAAGCTCCTTTTTTGCTATCCTTGAGTAATATCCCTTAGGCATTATCCTTATATATTCCATAAAGTGCTTCTCTGCAAGTTCATATCTCCCCCATTTTTTATACACAAAGGCAAGGTTATAATGAGCCTCCGCATAATCAGGCCTTAGCTCAAGGGCTGCCTTTAAATAATAAAAGGCCTCATCAAGATTATCCCTGAGGTAATAAATATTGCCTAATTTATACAATGCCTCTGGAATCTGCTTTAGGTGAATAGATATCCTGAGGTTTTCTATTGCCTTTTCTATCCTTGCCTCATTGTAGGCATTTATAGCAATATTTAAATATTCCCTTGCCCTCTGCTCCTTCTGAATGTCCTCATATATCTCTGTCAATCTATCTGCCTCATCCTTTTTGCCTTTATCATTATAATACCTTATGAGCTCTGGATAGGGTAAGAGGCTCTTTGGGTTAAGCTCATTTGCCCTTTTTATATATTTAATGCCCCTTTCCCTTTCACCACTTAATATGTATGCAATGCCGAGGTTATAAAGGGTAATAGTGCTCCTTGAGGTTGAGTAAGCCTTTTTAAAGTAATTTAATGCTGACTTCGGATCTCCAATACCCCAATATGCAGTACCCATTGCTGTATAAAAGCTTGCATTAAAGCTTTGATTTCCAAAACCCTTGAAATTCCTCAGGGACTCAAGAGCCCTGTCATAAAACCTCATCTCATTATATATCTCTCCGAGATAGACATGAGCCCTTGATGATCCTGTCTCAGATATATTCCTTTTAAGCTCCCTTATAATAGAGTCTGCATATCCCTGTTCATGAAGCCTTGATAGGGCATATGATATGTCAGATGCAGGCCTGATATATTTATACTCATCTTCACTTATTATGTGGTCATACATACCACCCCTTCTGAGATAAACCATTGAGTTATCATCCCAGTATACCAATGCCCAGCCATGTGCAGAAATGGATACATCTGAAGTGGTCCTGACAATAGGATAGCTTAATACCAGGACCTCAAAACCATACCTCCTCTGAAGCTCATCCATCAGGAGGGTGTCATATGGGGCCAAATGATAAGCCTCAAGCAGTTCAGGTGGCAGATAACCCCTACCATCTATAAATACAGCTCTTTTCGGGTAATCACGCCAGTTTATATAATGACCTATCCCAAATGAATTAAATAACCTACCTGTAATATCTCTTTTGTCTAAATATCTAAGAGCTCCTTCAGGTGCATGCCAATCAGAAAAACCAAAACCATAAATATTTAAGGCCCTACTCTGAGCTATAACAGTATAGGTATAAAAGGCTATCCATAAAATTATTAATAGGGATATAGTCCCTAAGACATAGGGCCTTTTGATTAAGTCTGCACTTTTTATACCTTCAATTATTGATAATATATTTCTAACCAATAAAGGACCAGAAACAATGGCAAGTATGAATATAAACCTCACTGCTGTAAATGAAAGATATATAAAGGGAAGCACCAATAATAGATATTTAATATCTCTACCTATGTCTTTAAAAGCCCTCTCATTCCCTTTAAAGCATACAAACCATTTGATTATAAAGGAAGAAATAAGCAATGCTGTTATTATGTAAGGAGATTTCCATTCCTCCCATTTTGGGGGCTGAAGCTCTAATATCTCATGTTTATACCAGTCTGTAGCAAGCACTTGTAACCCCCCTATATACTGACCAATAGAATAGGGGCTTATAATAGATGCTATAAAGGAGGCTATAAATACAATCAATATAGTCTTAAGCTGTTTATAAGATACTGCTGTACTGTCTATTAGCCTTGATAATAATCCACCTATCAAAAAGGCCCCAAAAGGCACTATCATCAGATTTATGCTTGAGTGGCTGTTTGCCCATAGTAGATGAATAAATGGAAGGCTATAAATATATCTCTTGTCCTGATATATATATGCATTAAGGCTATAAATGCTGAATGGAAGAAATACCATCAAGAATGTATCAGGTCTCTCAACAAACCTATATCTTGATATAAGGACTATTATGCTTAATACCATAACTGCTATTAGTATCTGTGTCTGTTTCTGTGGCCCTTCCCTACTACCGCCCCTTCTATCTTCCATCAGTGAATCCCTTAGAAGTATATAAAATGCGAGGGTTATTGTTGATGCCTTAAGAAGTATAATGCCATACACATCAAAGAGCTTATATACAAGGTAGTAAATAAAGCCAAAAAACCAGGAGCCGTGAGCAAATGGCTGGTCATACATTGTATAAAGAAAAGGTTCCCTATCTGGTATGGCCTTTAGCTCCCATATAATCCTGCCAAGTGACAAGTGAAACCATGAATCGTGATCATAAACCTTTGTGAGTGAGAGAAGAAATAAAGAGAGGAGAAATAAAGGGATTAAAAATTTATAAATATCAAGTATTTTACTGGGCATAAAGTCAGTATAACTTAATAAATTTATTTTGGTAAACCCACAATTTAC
>CAZIMB010000027.1:0-22212 GCA_964540275.1 uncultured Nitrospirota bacterium
TATTAATATCCTTGCCCACTTGGCTTTCACACCACAAGTTCTTCACCACCCCTCCCTGCTATAATAATCTTGCCCTCTGCCTCAAGTTTTCTTGCTATCTTTACAATATTTTGCTGTGCCCTTTCCACATCCGACACCCTTACAGGTCCCTTCAACTGCATCTCCTCTTTTAATATCTGAGCTGCCCTTTGTGACATATTCCTAAATATCTTTTCCTTTAATGCATCAGATGCTGTTTTAAGAGCAACTGAAAGTTCCTCAGTACTTACCTCCTTCAATATTGTCTGGATACCTCTGTCATCAATATATATAAGGTCATCGAATATAAACATAAATTTTCTGATCGTATCAGCAAGGTTATCATCCTGGGCTTCTATCTTCTCTAATACGGCCTGCTCAGTTGCCTTATCGCAATGATTTAATATCTCTGCAATAGTCTTTGTGCCGCCGAGCTTTCTCCCTTTGTTTTTGCCAATATCCATATGTCCACGTAGAATCTCTCTTATCTCTTCAATAGCACTTTCTGGAATCCTCTCAGTAGTTGCTATTCTCATAGCAACATCGGCCCTTATCTCTTCAGGCATTAAAGATAAAACCTCTGCTGCCTGAGCAGGTTCAAGCAGGCAGATTACAAGTGCCTTAGTCTGAGGATGTTCAGTCATGAGAAAGTTTGTAAGGGTCCTTGTGTCTACACCTTTTAGTGAGTATGTTGCACCTTCCTTTGATGCTAATTCTAATACCTTTTCAGCACCATCCTCACCCAATCCTTTATTAAGAATATTCTTGACGTATTCCTCTCCTCCTAAATGTAGAATGCCTTTGGATATTTTTTCTGATGCCTCTCTAAAAACATCATCAACAATGTTCCTGTTTATACCTTTCAAACGGCTCATATGCAATGCTATCATGCTTACGTCATTTATATCTAAATTTTTTAAAATCTCAGAAGCAACATCTTCTCCTATTGCGCTCAAAAAAATAGCTGCCTTTTCATATCCCTTTAATTGCATCTATTTCTCCTCAATCCATTCTTTTACTAAGCTTGAAGCCTCTTTCGGATTTTTCTTTGCCCATTCAATAACACGTTTTCTATCAGACATATCCTCTATTTCCATGGTCTTCTCAATCTCTGCGACAGTCTTAGGAAGAGATATAGCTGGCTGAGGTACCGTCGGTGGCTGAAATAATGTCTTTATAAGAGGCCTCAATATAAAAATGAAAAATAGGGCAACTGCAACAATAGGAGAAAGGTATTTCAAAACAGTTGTTATTATGGGAATTATCTCTGTTTTAGTCTCTGGCAATTCATCTTGAATTGTTTCAAACTGCATATTAATTACTCTTACATCATCTCCCCTATCAGGCAAGAAACCCACTGCGCTTTTTACCATTTCTTCTATTTTCTTCAACTCTTCTTCAGATCTTGGAGAATATTTTTTTTCTTTTGAGCCCTGCTCAACTGTATATATACCATCTACAAGGGCAACAACAGAAATCCTCTTTATGTTTCCTGGTGATTTAACAGTTCGGCTTATTACCTTGCTTATCTCATAATTTATTGTCTCACTCCTTTTCTCAGATTGTCCCTGGGATAAACTTGTCGTAGCAGTTCTATTATTAGGTAGATTAGATGACACCCCTGGCACCCCCCCTGTTAATCCACTAATTGACTTTTCAATGTTTCTCTGTTCACTCCTTATGACCTGACCATCAGGATCATATCTTTCCTCTGTCTTTTCTATCCTTGTAAAATCCAGACTAACTGCTACCTTTGCCTTCACCTTATCCTTTCCAACTACTGGTTCTAAAATACTTATTATCCTTGATTCCAGATCCCTTTCAACAGATCTCTGATATTCCATCTGATTTACAGTCATACCAATCGCATCATCAGCAGATGATGTAAGCATCTCTCCCTTGTCATCAACAACAACTACATCCTTTGGATCCAAACCCTCTACGCTACTTGATACGAGATGAACTATACCCTGGACCTGCGCCTGTGAAAGCCTGCGTCCCTGTTTTAGCTTTATAAGGATAGATGCCTTAGGTCTATTTTCATCCCTTGCAAAAAGGGACTTCTCAGGAACTGCCAGATGAACCCTGCATTGTTCTACCTCTGTTAATGCTGCTATAGTCCTTGATAACTCTCCCTGTAAAGCCCTTCTGTAATTGAGCTTCTGGACAAAATCAGTCATGGCAAAACTTGTCTTATCAAAAAGTTCAAATCCTACTCCACCACCCTGAGGCAATCCCTGACTGGCTAATTCCAGTCTTATATCATATACCTTATCTGAAGGGACCATTATGCCTCCAGCAGTAACTTTATAGGGAACCTTCTTCTCTTTTAATTTCTGGATTATCTGTCCTGAATCCTCTTCACTTAAATTAGAATATAAGACATGATAATCAGCCTTCTGATGCCACGCAAAAAATAGAATCATTGATGTTATTGATAAGACAATTACCGAAAGAAGAATTGCCTTTTTTTTCAAAGGCCAGCTATTAATCTTTTGAATAATATCTCTCATCTCTTATACCTGCATCCTCTGAACTTCTTCATAGGCAGCAATAAGCTTATTTCTTACCTCAATCATAAACTGAAAGGACATGTCTGCCTTTTCCATTGCTATGATAGCCTGAGTGATATCGCCTCCTGAGGCAATTTCCTTGACTGCCTTTTCAGCCTCATTTTGAACCTGTGATAATTTTGTGAGGGTATCTTGAAGAATGTCGTTAAAGCTAATACCTGAATCCTTGTTAATCCTGGCATTCAAATTGTCAGTATTGTTAACAGAATTTGGAATCAGATTATTTATAACCTTTATTTCTGACATCATATCCTCCCTAATTCAAGAGTCTTCATAAACATTGTCTTTGACATATTAAAAACAGATACAGAGGCCTCATATGCCCTTAATGCTGTCATCATATTAACCATCTCTTCTATAATATTTACATTTGGCATTGTGACAAATCCATCCTTATCAGCATCAGGATGACCTGGCTCATATATAATTTTAAAGGGTTTATCATCTATAATCACAGAATCTACCCTTACACCTTCAAGTCTTGCAGGGTTTGTCTCTATTGTCTCTGTAGTAAAGACTACATCCCTTCTTTTATAAGGACCTCCCTCCTCTGTCCTTGTGGTATGAACATTAGCCATATTAGACGCTATTACATTCATCCTCTGTCTTTGGGACATTAGAGCAGTTGCGCTTACCTTAAGAACACCAAAGGTATTCATAACCACCTCCCTTTTATCTCGTTCTTAATGCATCTTTAAACATCTTTATCTTCTTTGAAAAAAGAGATATGCCTGCCTGAAATAACATAGCATTCTCTGTCATCTTCGCAACCTCAACATCAAGCTCTACAGTATTTCCATCAAGCCATGGCTTTATTGTCTCTATCTTTATATCTCCAGAAATCATTGTATCTGTTGAACCTATATGTCCCGAATTTGTTACAACGACAGGCAGAGTCTCATCTTTCAAGACATTATTAAATTTTACATCCCCTGCCTTAAAGTTAGGGGTGTCAACATTTGCTATATTTGAGGCTATAATGCCATGTCTTATATTGGCAATATGTAATAGCCTCTCTAATATCTTAAATCCATTATCCATAAACACCTATTATTAATAAATGTTTAAATCAATTAACATGCCAAACATTATTTTAAACCGTCAAAGGATTCATTCATATATATTTTGAGATAAATCTTGATAAAATCGCCCCTAAATCAATTTCACAAAATCCAAATATGACAGAAAATTGACATATTGAGTTTCATTAAATGACAATTTTTTCTCCATTAGGAAAATTTTTCCCGTATTCATTAAGTTTATTCCGAATAGTCCTTACACTGACTCCCAATATCTTTGCTGCCTTCGTCTTATTCCAATTCACCTCCTTTAATGTCCTCAATATCATTTCCCTCTCCATATCCTGAATTCTGCTTATACCTAATGGATTATATCCATTGTCATTTTGCCATCCCTTATCAATTATAATGTGTTTTTCTTTTACATATTCTTCATCACATAACAGAACAGCCCTCTGTATAACATTTTCCAGTTCCCTTACATTTCCTTTCCAGTAAGCGGCTTTTAAGAATTCTAATGCCTCATCAGAAAATCCGTATATTGATTTTTTGAATTGTGCTGAAAATTTTTCTAAAAAATGTTTAGCAAGCAGTGGTATATCCTCAACCCTTTCCCTCAATGGAGGGATTTTTATTGGAAAGACATTAAGCCTATAATAAAGGTCCTCCCTAAAACGTCCTTCCTTACATTCCTTGTACAAATCCCTATTAGTTGTAGCTATTACCCTTGCATTAACAGGTATAGATGCCTTTCCTCCTATCCTGTCAATTTCCCTTTCCTGCAAAACCCTTAACAGTTTCGCCTGAAGCACAATAGACATCTCACCTATTTCATCAAGAAGTATGGTGCCTCCATTAGCAAGCTCAAACTTTCCTATCTTTCTCTCTGTAGCACCAGTAAATGCACCTTTTTCGTATCCAAAAAGCTCAGATTCCAAAAGATTATCAGGTATTGCAGCACAATTAACAGCAATAAATTTTTTGTCATCTCCGTTACCTATTCTGTGTATATATCTCGCAAGGAGTTCTTTACCTGTGCCGCTCTCCCCATATATAAGCACTGTTATATTACTTGCTGCTATACTGCCTGCCAGAGACAATATCCTCTGCATCTCTGGGTTTGCTGTAATAATCTCTTTTTCATATTTTTTCCTTGACATAATAGATTCAATTGCTTTGCTGAGTACATCAAAGGAAAAGGGCTTCATAAGATAATCAATAGCCCCTTCTTTCATAGCTTCAACTGCATTTTCTATAGTCCCATAACCTGTTATGACAAGGACCGGGATGTTGCTGATACCCTTCCTTATCTCTTTTAGAAACATAAGCCCGTCAATACGGGGCATATTCATGTCTGTTATTACCATTGAAAATGAGGATTGTTGCATCCTTTTTAGGGCACTCTCAGCATTATCACAGGTTACAACTCCATATCCAAGCCTTTCTATAGCTTCTTTTAAAGCTGTTCTCATCTGCGCATCATCATCAACTACAAGTATCTCCTTTTTCTCTACCATTATCTATCACCCTTTTTAGGAAAATATATACTAAAAGTACTTCCTTTACCTTTTTCACTAAATACCTTGATAAAACCATTATGAGCCTGCATTATCTTTGTTGCTATAGTTAGCCCAAGCCCTGTTCCTTTGTCCTTTGTACTAAAAAATGGATCAAATATCCTTTCTATATTATCCTTGTCTATTCCTTCACCGTTGTCAATGAAATCAACAACAATATAATCATTGTCAATTCTCATGATAACCGAAATATCTCCTTTATCAGGCGTTGACTGTATGGCATTGATAATAATGTTCATAATTACCTGCTTTATAAGTTCAGCATCTCCAAGGATATTGCATTCAAAAAGAGCCTCTTTTAATCTTATATCTTTTGATCTTATTAATGGAGAAAGCATAAATAGGGAATCATTTATAATCTTTTTTAGATCTACCTCTTTTAGATTAGGTTTAGGATTTCTTGAGAAGAGGCTCATGTTTGTAAGGATATTGTTTAAACTTTTGATCCCTTCAGATATGCCCCTAGCAAGTTTTTTATGGTCTTTATTATTCAATTCCTTTTCAAGCATACTTGCAAAGAGTTCTATGCTGCAGAGGGGGTTTCTTATTTCATGAACTATCTTAGCTGCCATCTCTCCCATAGCTATTAACCTCTTGTTTCTTTCATGTTGTATCTCCATCTCTCTCAACTGTTTATTCTTCTTCTCGAGCTCTGCTGTTAATTCCCTTATCCTTGCCTGTAGGACTTCATAATAATTTTCAAGGCTTTTTGATGCCCTTGTAAAGATCTGAAATGCCTCTTTAAGGCGCTCTAATTCCATCCTAAATAATCCTTCCTTTTTTTTATGTCTAATTCCATTAATCTTACATCTGCATATTTAGCTATAATGCCCTTTTTCTTTCTTATATTTTCAATGCTATTTTTAATATCCCTATCATTATCTGAAATAGCCGATATTCTGTAATAAACCCAGTTTATTTCATCTGAATCTGGTTCATTCTTATCCAATAATTCCGCTGCTTTAAAATAATGTTTCAGGGCTTCTGATTTTTCTCCATTGATAAATAAAAGATCTGCTAGTTTGATATTTATCTGTATTGAGTCAGTAAATTTATTATGTGCCCTTTTTAAAAAATCAATTGCCCTTAAGAGATCCCTTCTTGATGATATTGTGTTTGGTAAAAAAGAAGCATCTTTAATATCTATTTCCTTTATAGAAAGGATTGCATCAAGAGATTTTTGTTTTTCCCCTACCAAAAGGTAGTTTTTTGCCTTAATCCTTAATATTCTGTCATTTATAGAAGGATCAGATTTTTTTAAATAAATGTCCTGCAGATATCTCAATGATGAAGATGAATCTCCTAAATCAGCATAGTAATCAGCAAGTTCAATTTTTCCCATTATCTTATCCTCATCTGTCCCATATTTAATGAGCCATTTACATGTGTCTATAAAAGACACTACCGATTCCCTTAATCCATTTACTATTTTAATTATTGACTCTGAACGGGATGGATCAAGAAGAAGGTTTCCAAAGGATTTCCATAATTTAAGAAAAACAACTTTATCCTTTTCCATTGTTAAAAGGATAATAGATTCAAGCTCATCTAAGGCATCCCTTTCAGGTGATCGCCTAAACAAAAGCTCTCTTAATAAGAGGGCTGCTTCATTAAACCTGCCTTCATTTTTATAAATCCTTGATAGCCTTAATAAAGAGGCATCATAGTCCTTTCCGTAGGGATATTTATTTCTTATCTCAAGTAGTACAGATATTGATTCACTATATCTGCCTAACTTTTCATATGCCTCAGCAAGATGGAACAGTGCCCGTCTTTTTAATTGTCTGTTAGATGAATTAGAGGCATCTTTAAAATATTTAATAGCCTGCTCTATATCATTTTTTTCTAATGCAATGAGTCCAAGACTGATAGATGCATTATATTTCATAGGTAAATCTTTGATAGAGTTAAGATAAAGGATGGCATCATTAAATCTGCCCATCAAACGAAAATTTTCTCCAATGTAATATCTTGTCTCAGGAGAATACCTTGCCTGCCAGCTATCCCTTTGAATTAGAGAAATATAAATGCTATTGGCTTCCTTTATCCTCCCTGTTGCAGTTAGTGTATTAGCCAGACCATATAATGCCCTTGATGACTCACCTGCTTTTTTATAATATTCCATTGCCTCATTATAAAGACCTATCTTAAATAAGGAGTCAGCTATCCCTATATTTACCTTTTCTCTATATTTTGGATTATCAAAAACCCTATGAAACACCTTAAAGGCAATAGCCGCCTCGTTATAATATCCCATTTCCTGATAGGTCTCTGCCCTTTCAATCATCAAGGTCTGCTTTTCTTCCTCATCATCAGAATAAATATAGGCAAGCCTCAGAAAGACAATCGATTTAGATAATTGCCCTGCCTTCCTCAAAGCCCTTGCATAAACCTTGTAATATTCAGATAAATCCTTTGATGGAGGCTTATATGTTGAAAGAATCCTTAATGCCTCTGATATATTACCCTCAGAATAAAGAATATCTGCCCTTTCAATGGCAGATAATTGAGAAGTATTTTCGGCTTTAACGATAAAAGGTATGAATAATAAAAAAATCCCTGAAGATATAATTATCTTCTTTATCATATAAGGTTTAACAAGCAACAAATATGCCTGATATAACAAATTGAAATATAAGGATTATTTCATTTTTATTGTGTCATAGAAATGACAGATAACAGACATAATGTCAGTAGTATGTCAGCAACCCGTTAAGAAACTTCTTCTTGATTAGGAATCAAGGAATTTCGGTAAAAACAAAACTTATGTTATATTTATAAAAAATAAATGGAGGCTTATATATGGAGGATAATGAACTTTTAGCAAGAGCCATAAAAAAAGCCATGTCAAAAGGAGGTGACTTCGCAGATATTTTCATAGAGCATAAAAGGTCATCAGAGTTGCAATTAGAAGACAATAAAATTGAAAAGGTTGTATCAGGTCATTATAGCGGCATAGGTCTCAGATTAATATACAAGGGAAAGACCTTTTATGCCTATAGCAATGATTTTTCTAAAGATTCCTTGTTTGATATGGCATATTCAGTGACCAAGGCAGCAGAAGGAGCATCAGAAGATATTGTTATAAATCTTAAGAAAAAAACACCTCATATAACCTTTCCAATCAAAAAATTCCCTAATGAGGTTTCCTTTTCTACTAAGGCAGAACTTGTCATGCGTGGAAATGAGATTGCGAGGAATTTCCATCAAAATATAAGACAGGTTTCTATATTTTATAGGGATACATCTCAAAAGATAAAAATCCTTAATTCTGAAGGTTTTTTAGTAGAAGACCATAGGGTTTATACGACTGCATTTGTGAGGGTAATCGCCTCTGATAATGGTATAATCCAGACTGGATATGAGTCTGTTGGAGGGCACATTGGATTTGAATTATTTGAAAATAACCTAATTGAAGAGATCGCCCTAAAATCCGCAAAAAGGGCAGTCATGATGTTAAAAGCAAGAAGGGCGCCTGGGGGTAGAATGCCAGTTGTTATATCCTCAGAGGCAGGTGGAACTATGATTCATGAAGCAATAGGACATGGCCTTGAAGCCGATCTTGTCCAGCAAAAGGTATCTGTTTATTCAGACATGATAGGACAAAAAGTTGCCTCTTCAGCAATTACTGTAATAGATGACGCAACTATACCTTTTAAAAGGGGTTCCTTTGCATTTGATGATGAAGGCACTCCATCCAAAAGCAATATACTCGTTGATAAAGGAATCCTCGTCAACTATATGTATGATAGATATACTGCCTTAATTGATGGTGTCTCATCAACAGGAAATGGTAGGAGAGAATCCTATGAACATAAGCCCCTGCCAAGAATGACAAACACCTTTATAGCACCAGGAAATATTGCCCCTGAGGATGTGATAAAGTCAGTTACTAATGGATTGTTAGTAAAAAAAATGGGAGGGGGTCAGGTAAATACAGTTACAGGGGATTTTGTATTTGAGGTTCAAGAAGGATATCTAATCGAAAACGGAAAGGTTACAGAACCTGTAAGAGGGGCAACACTGATTGGCAACGGCCCTGATGTTTTAAAATCAATAGATATGGTTGCATCAGATCTTGGTTTTTCAATTGGCACTTGCGGTAAAGACTCACAGGGAGTACCAGTGTCTGATGCAATGCCTACATTAAGAATCCCTGAAATGGTCGTAGGAGGAGAGGTAGGTAGATTTTAAGTTTGTGCAAAAAATTTTTTTACATCTTCTGGAAATTTAGTCTCCCTATCTCTGCAAAAGCTAATTCTGATATAGTATGGCAAATAAACCACACTATCTTGAATAATCAACAGACATTATAATAAAAGCCTTTGAAACTTAATATTTTTTTATTGGCACGATGATTGCTTACGATTAATGTTCATGCGACTTCAAAGAACCATAAAAAAAGAGGCCTTTTTCTCTGGCATAGGTCTTCATACGGGGAGGGTGTCCTCGGTCCGTCTAAAACCTGCTCCTAGAAACACAGGAATAATCTTTTACAGAGTTGACAGGCAGGCTGTTATAAAGGCAAGCATAAAATCAGTTATTGATACAGCCTTTGCAACAACCCTTGGTTTCAATGGTATAAAAATTAGAACTGTGGAACATTTACTCAGTACCTGTGCAGGACTTGGGATTGATAATCTTTTTGTTGAGGTAGACGGACCCGAGATTCCCATACTTGATGGAAGTTCTACAGAGCTTACAGGTATTATTCTTAAGGCTGGCATAGCAAAACAGGGTGAAAAGATGCCCTATTTAAAGATTATTAAACCTATTATTTATGAGGATGCCCATTCAAAGGTTATAGGGATGCCCTATGATGGCTGGCGTATTACTTATTTAATAAACTTTCCACACCACCTATTAGGTCAGCAGAAACTATCTCTTGACATAAATGAAGAGGTTTTTATAAGGGAGATAGCGCCTGCAAGGACATTTGGCTTTTTGAAGGATGTTGAAACATTAAGGGCTAATGGACTTGCAAAGGGAGGCTCTTTAGATAATGCCATAATCATAGGTGATAATGGCATCATTAACACAACAGGCCTTCGTTTCAATAATGAATTTGTAAGACATAAAATACTTGATTCTATAGGGGATTTATCATTAGCAGGCTTTCCATTTCAGGGACATATTATACTTGAAAAGTCAGGGCACTCTGCTAATATAAATTTTCTAAAAAAACTCCTTTCTTCAGATTGTTATAAAATCATATCAGAGGTTGACCATTTCACTCACCAGGTTTTAAATTACAATTAAAAAAAGGGAATACCCAAGTCTGCCAAATCTTTCTTCTATCCTTTAAGATAAACCGCCTTGGGTATTCCCAAAAACCTTCTACATCTTTGTTATTTTTTCTTTGCAGCGGGTTTTTTTGCAGCAGGCTTCTTTGCTGCTGCTGCCTTCTTTGCAGGAGCGGCTTTTTTTGTTGCCATCTTATATCATCACCCCCTTTCTTGCTCTGGGCATCATTTTTTTTGTATTGTTCATTTAAACCAGATGCCCAGTTTACCCTGCCTAGGCAGGATATTACTATATCCTTCCAACAAGAGTTATTCTCTTCTCTAAAAGTATCCTCTTTAAAGCAGCGTCTCTATTTTTTTTCTGCTTATATTCGGCCTCATTAATAACTGTGCAGTTTATTTTTTTACCAAAATTCTTTTCTATCTCATGAAGTCCGCTTAAAAGGGTAGGTGAAAAATCACCTACTACAAAGAGATTGACAGTTGGCGTATCCTCACCTTCGGCAAATGCTCCATATATAAAGGCAGTCTTTATCTCATTTGCCCGTAACAGGCTTTTTAATGCGCCAGGAAGTCCGAGAGACTTCGCTATGAGGTCTTTTAATTCAGGATAAAGGGGGGAGTTTTTGTTTGCCTGAAAATATTTAAGATTTGCAACTTTTTCACTTAAGATGAGCCCCATGTCCTCTAATTTATCAAGCTCCCTCTTAACACCTGAGGGATTCTTCCTTATCAGCTTTGCTATCTCCCGCATATAAAATTTTTCATCTGGGCTATTAAGAAGCAAAGCCAGGACATCTGCTCTAATTGATGATGAAAAAAGATTTTTTAACATTTTCCATCTCCTGATATAAACTATACTATAAAAAAATTTATTTGTCAACAAAAAAATTACTTTTTAAAACAATAGTTGTTTTTTTATAAACATTCATTTTTAATCAACAATCGTTTTAATTAATGAAATTATATAATTCCGTTTCAAAAAAATATTTTCACTCTGTGCCCCTTCCCCTCAAAACCTTTGGAGAATATTCTTATGTGCAAACGATAAATTATAAATGTATCTCCATTAAGTTGCCACAAAAAGTATAGCTTCCAGCTATACCCATGCATATGTTATAATTTTCTATGCGTATATTCCCCATAATAAAATATCCTTCTGAAATCCTTAAGCAAAAAGCTGAACCTGTTGATATCTCTGAAATTAGAGAGTTATCAGACCTTATTGACTCTATGATAAATACCATGTATGCTGCTAATGGAATAGGGCTTGCAGCAAATCAAGTTGGAATCCTGAAAAGACTGGTAGTAATTGATATAATAAGAGATAAGGAGCATCCTCCTATTGTTTTAATAAATCCTCAGATAGAGGACACAGATGGATTAATTGATTCTGAAGAGGGTTGCCTGAGCCTGCCAGGTCAATCAACTGTTATAAAAAGGGCAGAGAAAATTCTTGTAAGTGGACTTAATAGGCATGGGGAAATGTTTAGATTAGAAGCCACAGGTCTTCTTGCCCGAGCAATACAGCATGAAATAGACCACTTAGATGGCATTTTAATTATGGATAGACTAAGCCCTATTAAAAGGGAATTTTTTAAGAAACGATACCTCAAAGAAATAAGAAGATCTTAGAAAATATGGCTATAATCTTTTTTGGCACCCCCCCATTTGCAGTTCCATCTTTACAGGCTCTTATTGATGAAAAAGAAGATATTTCCCTTGTTGTAACACAGCCTGACAGGGCAAAGGGAAGGGGTCATATAGTTTCGCCACCTCCCGTGAAAGAGCTTGCATCAGCCCACAACATACCTGTAATACAGCCAGTAAAGATTAAAGATGAAAACCTTTTCAAGACTTTAAAATCTTATAACCCTGAATTTATTGTAATTGTTGCTTATGGGAGGATATTACCTGATGAGATATTAAGCATACCTACATATTACTGTATAAATGTCCATGCATCCCTTCTTCCAAAATACAGAGGTGCAGCCCCTATTCAATGGGCATTGATAAATGGAGAAAAAATAACAGGGGTAACTACAATGGTAGTTACAAGAGAACTTGATTCTGGAGATATTTTGCTTCAAGCAGAGCTTGAAATAAATGATGATGACAACTCAGAAACTTTATTTAATAAGCTTTCTATATTGGGAGCTGAGACCTTAATCAGAACATTGAAGGGTATAAGAGAAAAAACCATAAAACCTACTCCTCAACATGGAGATGTTACCTATGCACCTCCTTTAAAAAAGACAGATGGTAGAATAAATTGGAACAAAAGTTCTCAAGAATTGTTCAATTTTATAAGAGGAATGTATCCATGGCCTTCTGCCTATTGTTTTTTTGGCAACGAAAGGATAAAGATTATAAAGGCTAAGGCTTTAAAAGGGGATGGTTATCCAGGAAGAGTTGAAAAGGCATCACAGGGCATTCTAATTGTTGGAACAGGTAATGGACTTTTACAGATAGAGGTATTGCAGCCAGATGGAAAACCTCAAATGTCTGCATCAGCCTTTTTAGCAGGCAGAAAAATAAAAGAAAAAGATGACAAGTTTTATTAGAGGACTTATACTGAAGATTTTTTATCCACTATTTACGTTTATTGGTTCTTTTCTGAAAAATAAAAGAGAGATCTTACAGGCATTTATCATCAACATCAATAACAAGATTGTAAAGAAAAATCATTACAAAGCTAAAAGAATCCTGATTTTACTGCCCCACTGCCTCCAGGTAAGTGATTGCGATGTCAGAATAACCCATAACATATACAATTGTAAAAGATGCGGAAGATGCAGCATTAATGACCTTATCAAAATTGCTGAGGAGAATAATATTAATATCTTTGTTGCTACAGGTGGCACTATCGCAAGGCGCATTGTAAAAGAAACAATGCCTGATGCAATTATAGCCGTCGCCTGTGAGAGAGACCTAAGTAGCGGCATAGTCGATACTTATCCATTGCCTGTCATAGGTATACTTAACGAAAGGCCGTGCGGTCCATGCATAAACACACAGGTTGACCTATTAAAGATAAAGGAGGCAATAGATTTTTTTATTAAATGAATGTACGTTATCTTTCTGTTATTTCCCTCGGAAAAATATTAGGAAAATCCAAAAAACCAAGGGATATTCTTGAAAGAATCCCTGCTGACATTGATAAAAGGGATCGTTCCCTTTTGACAGAGATAGTTTATGGGGTTATTAGATACAGGGATTATCTGGATTGGATAATAAGGCACTTTCTAAAAAATCCTTCCAATCTATCTCAACACACCATTAATAACCTTAGAACCTCAATATACCAGATTAAATATATGAGGATACCTGAATGGGCTGTTGTTAATGAGGCAGTAAATACAGAGAAACTCTTGAAAGGGAAACCAGGTCTCGTAAATGCTGTTTTGAGAAATTTTCTTAGACATAAAGATAATATTGTTCCTTCTGAAGATAACAAGTTAGAATATATATCTATAACTACCTCTCATCCCAAATGGCTTATTAAAAGATGGCTTAATAGATTCGGCTATCAAGAGACTATAAGTCTTGCAGAAAAAAATAATGAGATACCTCCATTTGTAATAAGATTGACCAGGGAATCAGAAAGAAATTTTGCTTTTGCTAAATTAAAAGAAAAAGGGCTTAATCTTCATAAAACAAACTATTCACCTGATGGTTTAATTGTTGATAATATAAAAACATTTCATGAATTATCAGAACTATTAAAAGGCTTTAGATATTTTGTTCAGGATGAGGCATCTCAGCTTATAACGTATATTCTAAATCCAAAAGAAGGGGAATGGATTTTAGATGCCTGTGCAGCACCTGGAGGCAAAACAACCCATATTGCTGAACTTACAAATGATAACATAAATATAATCGCACTAGAATATGAAAAAAAAAGGATAAAGAAAATTTATGAAAACATCAAAAGACTTGGCTTAAAATCTATTCAGGTTATCCATGGAGATGTACTGGAATTGGACAAGATCTTATCTTCTCAATTTGGCAAACCAATCCTATTTGATAAAATTCTCCTGGATGCACCCTGTTCCTCTCTTGGAGTTATAAGAAAAAATCCTGATATAAAATATAAGCATACTGAAGCGGCCTTATTACACTTTAAAAACAAACAGCTAAAAATGATTAATGCAGTATCTAAGTTCTTACGGAAGGGTGGAATCTTGGTATATTCTGTCTGTTCAACTGAGAAGGAAGAAGGGGAGGATGTTATAAAAGAATTTTTACAGAAAAATCATAATTTTTGTATTATAAAAGGTGATTTTGATTTCCTATCTCCCTTTGAGGTCATTGATGAAGAGGGAAACCTCTTTTACAGGACATTTCCTCATAGGCACAATATGGATGGTTTTTTTGGTGTAAGACTTAAAAGATTATGAACAGGGCTTTAAAGTCTACACTATTTATATTAGTTATCTTTGTTTTTGGTCTATTGTCTGGACATATTACTATTAAAATTTTAAGCTCTGGAGACATGGTAATTGTCCCTGAGCTTAAAGGGAAAAGCATCGAAGAAGCTAATGAGATTTTACAAGGGATTGAATTAAAGTTAAGGTTAATAGGTAAAGATTATGACCCAAACATCCCTGAGCGGTGTATTATAAGTCAGGATGTGCCAGCTGGTAATATGATAAAAAAGGGAAGCCACATTAATGTTATTACAAGTATAGGGCATCCTGTTGAAGACATCCCTGATATAGTAGGATTACCTGTTGATTTTGTTGAGGCAATGCTAAAAGAGAGAGGGATAGTTATTAAAAAATTCATTTATGTTCACTCAGAAAGGGTAGAAAAAAATATTGTATTAGCCCAGAGACCAGAACCGGGTGAGAAAAAAGGAGAAGGGATAAGCATCCTCGTCAGTTTGGGTAATTATGAAAAATAAATATAAGGAGACAATATTATGTTAAAAATAGCACCTTCCCTGCTTTCAGCAGATTTTCTTAGACTCAAAGAGGAAATTAAGGCAATAGAGGCATCAGGAGCAGACATGCTCCATATTGATATAATGGATGGTCAATTTGTACCTAACATTACTATAGGTCCAGCAATAGTAGAGTCAATAAGAAAGATAACCAGCTTAATCCTAGATGTTCATTTAATGATAGTTGACCCTGATAGATATCTTAATGATTTTATAAAGGCTGGTTCAGATTATATCACTGTACATGTGGAGGCATCTACACATATTCATAGAACCATACAGAAGATCAAAGAAAATGGCCTAAAAGCAGGTTTATCTCTTAATCCTGCAACCCCACTATGCACTATTGATCATATGTTATATGAACTGGATATGGTGCTTCTAATGTCTGTAAATCCAGGATTTGGTGGTCAGAAATTTATTCCCTTTGTCCTTGATAAGATAAAAAATCTGCGAAGAACCATAGATGAAAGAGGCCTCCCTGTACTTATAGAGGTTGATGGTGGAATAAAAATAAGTAATGCCTTAGAAATTGCATCTGCTGGAGCTGATATACTTGTGATGGGCTCAGGTTTTTTTAATGGTGGGGATTACCGTGAAACAATAAATAAAATAAGGGAGATTCTTTCCTATGAGAGACAAAATATTTCAGCTAATCAATGAAGGAGAGAAATACAGACAGAAATCTAAATATAAAGAGGCCTTAAAAATCTTCAAAAAGACATATTACTTAAGCAGAAAAATTGGGGATATTAAAGGAACCCTTGATTCTGCCTTTGTTGCTGCAGATATATATAGGATAACAGGTGATTTTGATAGGGCAATAAAATATTATACAGATTCATTAGAGATTTGTGAGGCAATTGGAGATGAATTAACAGCAGCTGATTCATTAGTTGGGATAGGATTATCGTTAAGGGCAACTGGTATGTGGAAAGAGGGAATGAAATTCCTTAAAAGGGCTCAAAATGTCTACAACAAAAAAGGTGATAAAAAGGGGCTTGCCTTTTCCATTTGGGCTGAGGCAGGCACACATAGGGTAGCAGGAAATATCAAAAAAGCAATAGAGAAATTTAATCTATCTAAAGATATATTCTCTGATATAAAATTCAGGTCCGGTATAGCTTATACACTATGTGGCCTTGGAGGGGCACACAGGATAGCGGGATACTACAAAGAGTCTTTAGATTTTTATAAACGTGCAAATAAGATGTTTACTGACTTAAATGATAAATTTGGTAGGGCCTATTCCCATTGTGGTATAGGAAATGCATGGAGAATGACCAACAATTATGAAAATGCAATTAACCATTTTAAAGATGCCACAAAACTATATGAAGAGATAGGTGATATTGTAAGTTATTCTTATACATTATGGAGTTTTGCCAATATCTATAAGATGATACACGACTATGAAACAACTAAGAGATATATTGAAAAGGCAATGAAAAACTTCAAGAAAACCAGAGATCCTAGGGGAATGCTTTACTGTTATTTAACCCTTTCAGAAATAGACTTTCTTATGAATAAAAAAGGCTCAGCTATTAAGAAGCTGGGGTTTGCTCAGGATATAGCAACTAAACATGATTTCAAACTTGAAGAGTGCCATGTCAAAACCCTTCTTCAGGAGATCTCTGGCATCAATATAAAGAATTGTTATAAAAAAATTGGGGTAAATTTAGAATTCTCAGGTATTCCCTTTAATATTCCATGAATACTATAAATTTGCCTAATATTATAACCTTTGTAAGGATAATAACTATACCTGTCTTTGTTACATGCCTTGTATATAAGCAATATAACTATGCCCTTTATGTATTTATCTTAGCTGGTTTGTCTGATGTCCTGGATGGTTTAATAGCGCGATTGACAGGCCAAAAGACCTACTTAGGTGCATTTCTTGACCCCCTTGCAGATAAGTTTATGCTAATTACATCTTTCATCCTCTTTTCTATTTATAAATGGGTACCAAAGTGGTTGACTATTGTTGTAATAAGCAGGGATATTATTGTTATTTTAGGCTGGTTTTTATTATATATAGCATATAATAAGACTAGAATAAGCCCTTCTATAATAGGAAAGGCAGCTAATGCATCCCAATTTATACTTATTGCTTATATCCTTTTTTTAATTAATATACCCTCTCTTCAACCTCCTTCAGAGTGGCTACTCTGGCTTGTAGCGCTTTTAACTATCTCCTCTGGTTTACAATACATATATCAAGGATTAAGGCTTGCAAATGCAGACTAACTGTAGCCCACAAATAGAATTAGTGCAAAAAGGAAGCATCGCAGAAAGGCTTGGAATCCTCCCTGGTGACAGGTTAATCTCTATCAACGGCAATAAAATAAGGGATGAAATAGACCTGATGTATTATAGTAGTGATATGATTAGCACAATAGTTGTAAAAAGGGCTGAAAAGAAAATTTCATTTGAGATTAATGATTCTATAACAAATAATCTTGAAAAATCTTATGGTTTAGGCATTATTTTAAAACCATTTAAAATAAAGACCTGTAAAAACAAATGCATATTCTGTTTTGTTTCTCAACTCCCTAAGGGCATGAGAAAATCCCTTTATATAAAGGATGAAGACTACAGGATGTCCTTTTTATATGGTAATTATATTACATTAACAAATCTTTCATATGCAGACAAAAAAAGGATAATAAGCCAAAAATTAAGCCCTCTATATATATCTGTCCATTCCACAAATAGGGATATAAGAAACAGATTGCTGGGCAATTCAGATGCCCCAGACATACTGAAAGAGATCAAATTTTTTGCAAACAACGGCATAAGGATGCATGCCCAGATAGTATTATGCCCTACTATTAATGATGGTAAAAATCTTGAAAAAACAATCTCTGATCTTTATAAATTCTACCCCTATGTAATATCCATAGCTGTAGTCCCTGTAGGCATCACAAAATATACAAATAGGCTTGTTAAACCTGTGGAAAAAATAGATGCAATAAATACAATCAAGATAATTCAGAAATTTCAAAATAGATTTAAAAAAAGATACGGAGAACCTATTGTATATGCATCTGATGAAATGTACATAAAGGCAGGGATCCCTATACCTCCTATTAGAGATTACGGAGATCTGGCCCAGATAGAAAATGGGGTTGGCATGATTGCATCATTTATGCATCAGGCAAGGAAGATAAAAATACAAAAGCCCTTTCCACTTAGTAAAGACAATGTACCCCGTTTTGTAACCTTTACAGGGGTTTCCTTTTATCCCTATCTCATGAAATTTATTGAAAAATTGAAAGATTGGGGTGTTGATATTGAGGCATTTGAGATAAAAAATGATTTCTTTGGTGAAAGTGTAACAGTAGCTGGTCTTCTAACAGGAAGGGATGTAATGAAGTTCCTAACAGGAAAGGTAAAAAAGGATTCAATTCTGCTTATACCAGATGTTGTAATGAAGGAAAATGAGGATATCTTCCTGGATGATATATCAAAGAATGATATAGAGTATGTACTTGGTTTGAAGTCTTTAATAATAGAATCTAATCCACAGGGACTTCTTAGGGCAATAACAGATGAATATAAACAGACTTTATAGGAGGCAATATGGCAATAACTGGTAAAACAAGGGTTGTTGGTTTGTTTGGCTATCCTGTTGAACACACCTTATCACCACTTATGCAAAATGCAGCATTCAACTTTCAAGGCCTTGACTATTGTTATGTAGCCTTTCTTGTACATCCAAAACTTATTAAAGAGGCTGTTAACGGGATCAGGGCATTAAATTTAGTAGGTGTAAATGTAACTGTTCCTCATAAAGAAAATGTAATACCCTTTTTAGATAGGGTTAGTGAAGAGGCATCATTTATAGGAGCTGTAAATACCATAAAAAATGAAAATGGAATATTAACAGGATATAACACTGATGGAAAGGGATTTATGAAATCCCTTGAAGAGGCTAATATTATAGTTAAAGATAAAAAGGTCCTTATAATAGGATGTGGAGGTGCGTCCAGGGCAATCGGGTATTACCTATGCATGGAGGCTTCAGTAGTTTATCTTTATGATATTGATAAGGAAAAGGTTGAGTCATTAAAAGGGCATCTTAATAAACTTAAAGGGAATGTATCTATTTTAGAAAATATTTCTGAAGAAAGTAGGGATATTATCTCATCCATTGACTTAATTATTAATGCCACCCCTATTGGCTTAAAGATAGACGATCCGTCACCCATAGATACAAATCTTCTTAATAAAAATCATATAGTTTGTGACCTTATATATAAGGATACGCCTCTTCTAAAAGAGGCTTTAAAGAAGGGTTGTAAGACAGTAAATGGCCTCGGGATGCTTCTTTGGCAAGGGGTATTTGCATATGAGATATGGACTGGCATAAAACCACCTGTAGATATTATGAGGAAGGCATTAGGCGATGCTACTTTAAAATGATAATTTACAAGATACTGCATCTTCTATCCCGTCACATTACCACCCTATGTTAGATGCCCTTATAAAAGAGATTATTGAACCTCATAATAAATTAATAATGGTTATAGGCGGCCCTGATACTGGCAAGACCTCCCTTGTCTGGAATATTGCAAAATCCCTCACTCAATCATACAACACAGCAATTGTAGATCTTGATATGGGGCAGTCACATATAGGACCACCTACAACTATTGCATGGGCAAAGATGGAAGGGAAAGCTGAGGACTGGTCACAATTAAAAGTAATGGATTTCTACTTTACTGGAACAATATCCCCTGTGAAAAGCCTTCTTCCTACAGTTATAGGTGCAGGACTTATTACAGAAAAGGCATCAAGTGCAGTAGAAAAGGTTATAATAGACACAACTGGTCTAATCTCAGAACCCGTAGGCAGAATATTAAAGCACTTTAAGATTGACCTTCTGATGCCTGATATAGTAATAGCTATTGAATCTAAATCAGAACTATCCCATATCACTGAGCCCTTTATTTTTTGTAAAAAACCAAAAATAATAAAAATGGCCACCTCTAATAATGTAAAAATAAAGACAAAGGCATATAGAATTGAGTATAGATTTAAAAAAATGAATGAATACCTTAAAAATGCATTTCTATTAGAGATCCCAATGGAGAAAGTAGGAATTAGATTCACAAGAAATATAGACCCAGCATATGGGATAACAAACAGGGTAGCTTCTCTCAGAGATAAGTTCAACAAGGATATAGGTCTTGGCTTGATAAAAGGTTTAACAAAAAATAAGTTAAAGATCTTTACACCAATCACCGATATAATCAATTTATCTATTGTTGTGATAGGAAGGACAGTATATGATGTAAAAGAAAAGTCACTAAAGGATTATTGATATGATTATAGTTTAGGCGATAAAGGTGACAGGTATTATATTTCAATAAAGGTTGTTCATGGGATGGGTTTTAATTGGGGGAGAATGATCATGGTATATATTTATGACATCCACAGTAGTTAATTCCTTTAATAGTTTCTGCTTGTCTTTGTTGTTATATCTTTAATGGCACTATATTCTTTTAGGTTAATGATAAGCCTGTGATAGAATAATAAAAGATGGATATAAAAGGTATAATAAGCGATGTAAAATTTAACTGCAATGTCTCTGATGCTAAATTCTGGGGACATTATTCCATATGTGGGCTTCTTTTAAGGATGAGGGAACTCTATAAAAATGAAAAGGGGCTCATGCCTTGGGAAACAATACCATCTGAAGATATGACTACATGGATTGGAGAGAGAGAAGCCCTTTGGAGGGAGTTGGAAGATAAGGATTTTCAACCTATAAACATTGATGGCAAAAGATATAGCCCCTTTGATGTGGAATCAATTAATGGGATACTAAATCCCAGGGGTCTGCTTTATGGTGGTGGTTATGGGACACTTGGAAAGCCCACCTTTTTCATCTCAAGACTTATTAAAAAGACAGAAATCCTTGATTATAATCTCTATTATGCAGGTGAGGAGCTTTGCAGGGATCTTTCAACCTCTATGGCTATGCTTCAAGGTATCTGTATATTTGTAAGAACAGAGGCCATAAGGCTTATCCTTTGGGAAAAGGTTTCAGAGATGAGGGCGAGGAGATTCAAAGGTCTTCTTGATAGGGCTTTTGCAGATTACAACATAGGCAAGGGAACACCAAATGGATTAGACCTTTATGAAAGGTTAGGAGAGATCACAGATGATATTAAAGACCTCTTTGTTTATCATGAGGTTGGTGAGGCTGTGGAAGATAGCTATGGAATTCAATGGGAAGGACTGTCCTTCAGTGATAGATGGCTTGAATTGCATTTAAGGGGTATAAAGGACATCCTTGCTGATACCTCTTATAAAGGTCCGTTGAAATTTATAATTGATAAAAGGGATGAGAGACTTCTAATTTTTTATTTAATATTTCTTGATGGTATAAGAAAAACCCTTTTCCCAGAGATAATGAATTCTTACCAAAACTTTCTTGATAAACCTGACTGGAAATTGATAGAAAGTGCTCGGAATAAAGGTTATGAAAGGGCAAAGTCTATAATTGAAGGGCTTTCAATTATGATTAAAGATAAGGAGACATCGCCTAACCTCAAGGTATTTATTAAGAAATATCTTGAAGATGCCCTTAGAGGATTAATGATTAACTAATCTTAATAACAAATGTATATAAACCCTCTGTGGTTAAAAAAAATTAGATGCAGCACTTGAAATAATATTTTCTTGTTTCTGTTACTGCTTAAGTAATAGCTTGAAAGATAACACATTTATAATCTTCTATTTGCATACAAACAGATTATAAAGGCTCTGTTGTCTGGGCCTTGTCCTTCTTCTCACCTCCCTGAAGGCCCTTTCTATTACATTCGT
>CAZIMB010000028.1:0-22098 GCA_964540275.1 uncultured Nitrospirota bacterium
TCAAGTATGTTCAGCCTTGACTGTTTATTTAAGATTAAAATAAAATTTATAATTTCATAGTTATTTAACCATATTTGAATTATTTTTTTAAATATTGCACAGAATGGAGGAATTTAAAATGGGCGAGAAAGAGGAAGAATCATTAGATGTATCCCTTAAAGGATATAAGGAAAAGATTAATCCAGTTGTAAAGGCAACCCTTTCATGGGACAGGGATCTAATATTTGTCGGAAGAACCAATGAAGGCTATGAGATTGAGTTTGATGCCCATGTTCAGTGGGGATGCAAACCAACAGATGCTTTACTTTTAAGCCTTGCAGGTTGTATGGCTATTGATGTGGTAATGTTTCTTAATAAGATGAAGGTTGAGATAGCTAACCTTAAGATAGACATAATTGGAGAAAGAAATCCTACACCGCCTCAATATTTCAAGGCTATAGAGATGATATTACATATAGCAGGAACTAATCTAGACCCAAAAAAGGTTGAAAGAGCCATATCACTGTCCCATGAGAAATATTGTTCAGTATATAATTCCCTCAGAAAAGATATAGATATAAAGGTAAAATACCTACTTAAAGAAGTATCTCCATCCAAAGAGATAAGTGATTGATGATTCTAGGGGTAGTTGCGTCAACAAAGATAGAAGCTGATTTGATAATAGGTTATCTCAGAAAAAAAAGAGAAATCTTTAGTTCGGGAAAATATTTTTATAAAGGGATTTTAGAAAATAAAATAGATACAGTTGTCTTTATATGTGGTATTGGAAAATCAAATGCAGCACATGGAACTACCCTTCTTTTAGAAAGATTTAAACCCCAATTAATATATGTAATAGGTGTGGGAGGTGCATATCCTGATTCTGGACTTAATATAGGAGATATTGCCATTGCTGAAAAGGAGATATACGGAGATGAGGGATTGCTCGTAAAAATACAAAATAATATAAAAGAGGATTTTCTCTCAATGGAAAGGCTTAATCTCCCTCTTGCTACAATTAATGGCAGGAATTACTACAATGAGTTTACTATGCTTATACCAGACAGGCTAAGAGAAATACATGGGTTTAAAGCATTTGATATTAAATCTAATATACTCATAGGCAATTTTGTTACTGTATCTACATGCACAGGTACATTAAAAAAGGCAAAAGAGATAAGAGAGAGATTTAATGCAATATGTGAAAACATGGAAGGTGCATCTATTGCCCATATATCTTTACTTTATAAGGTTCCTGTTATTGAGATCAGGGCAATAAGCAATATTATAGAAGATAGAAAGGCTGTGCCTATTAATAAATCAGATATTATAGATGCTGCAGAGATTGTACAAAAATTTTTTCTTCAGATAGTTAAAAATGATAAAAGGTAAGAGTTGGGCAAAATAAATTCCTGACAAAAAACATTTTATTTTCCGAAAAGATTAAGCAACATGCTTTAATAAAAAATATCTTGCATAGCTATGATTAAAGTTTATTGCCTTTATATATAGACATTATTTGATCCTTTGTAACTACTGCCTCTACTAAATTATAGTCACTCTTTATATCTTTTAATTCATTCATTATGTTTTCATATCCGCCTTCCTGTCTATCAACAAGGGCAATTACCTTTATTATATCAAGCCCTGCCTCTCTTGCCTTAATGATGGCCTCTATAGTTGATTTCCCAGTTGTTATAACATCATCCACGATAACTACCTTATCCCCATTTCTAATATTACCCTCTATCCATTGCATGGTACCATGACTTTTTGCATTCTTTCTTATGACAAAGGCCTCAATAGGTCTTTTTTTTATGTATGATGTATAAGCTACTGAGTATGCTACAGGATCTGCCCCAAGGGTCAGCCCGCCAATACCCTTTACAGGAAGATCCTTTATCATCTCAAAGATTATATTTCCTATAAGATACATTCCCTCTGGATGAAGGGTTACAGCCTTACAATTAAAATAGTAACTGCTCATACGGCCAGATACAAGCTTAAATATTGGCTCTTCACTATACTTAAATGCCTTTTCATATATTAATCTAATTAACCTATCTCTCATAATTGATTTTCTCCATAAAAAAGCCCCACTATTTGTGAGGCCCCATTGAGAATTATTTATGTTATATGTTTAATATCTTCTCTCAACCTTTTCACTTTCACAGACCTCTTTTACTTTGTCTGCTATCAATCTGTCATTTTCCCAAATCCTTTCACGTACCTTTCTGCATTTTGTGTATTCATCAGGCCGATAATAATCACTAACTGGTTCAGCTCTATAAATACCCCTTCCGTCTTCTGTTCTATACTCTACAGGTCTTCCAGCCGTTGCAGCCTCTCTTGAACCACGAACAGAAATCTCTGTGATTGTTGCCCCTGCAACACCACCAAGGGCAGCGCCAATAACGCCTCCCCTCCAGGGATTTTTTCTATCAAGAAGTGCCCCTGCTATTCCACCAATCACTGCCCCAGCCCCTGCGCCTTCATAGTGATATTTAGCACAGGCAGATATAGTCATTAATACAACTATCATTAAAAAAGATACAATCTTATACCTGATCTTCATAAATATCCCCCTATCTAAAATATATATGCTATTTTAGCATAAATTCGTAAAAAAATTTCATAATCGCCGTTTAAACATTAACAAACACTTTCTAAAGGCTTTGATAGCATGTCTGCCTTGCAAATTTATAAGTCTAAAAAAAGATTTGACTTTAAAATCCCTTGATTTTTATTATCTAAAGATGAGGCTTTTGTTATTTGATATAGATGGTACATTGATTGATACAGGTGGTGCAGGTTCAAGGGCCTTAAATATATCATTCAAGGAACTCTTCTCAATTGATAATGCCTTTGAAGGGATCAAAATGGCTGGAAAGACAGATATCCAGATAATGAAGGAAGGTCTCCAAAGACATTATATCCCAATAAATCAGGATATCATTTTTAAAATCTCTGATACCTACATTAAAAATCTATCAATAGAAATGAGAAACAATAATAGGCATTTAAAGCCTTGCGTAAAGGATATTCTTGATTTTCTTTCATATCACAAGAGAGATTATGCACTTGGTCTCTTAACTGGAAATATTGAAAGGGGTGCAAGGATAAAATTAAATCCCTTTGGTTTAAACCAATACTTTCCAAGTGGTGCATTTGGTGATGATAATGAAGATAGAAATAAATTATTGCCCTTTGCAGTAGAAAGGTATAATAAAATATTTGGTACAAATATAAGATTTAAAGATTGTATAATTATTGGTGATACACCATTAGATGTTCATTGCGCTAAGCCCTACGGCGCAAAAACTATTGCTGTAGCAACCGGTCCATATTCTTACGAAAATCTCCTTAAGACAGGGGCTGATTTTGTAATGAAAGATCTCTCGGATGTAGATACTTTTTTAAAAAAAATTAAGGAGTTATAAATGTCAAACATAATGGATGGAAAAAAACTCGCAAGAGAGATTAGGGACTCTGTAAGAGAAAAGGTAATCTCTCTCAACAATCAAGGTTTTGAGGTAGGACTTGGTCTTCTTATTATTGGTGAAAATAAATCTTCAGAACAATACTTATCCGCAATACTCAATTCCTGCAAAAAAACAGGGATTAAAGCCTATGAATTCAGGTTTCCAGAAAATATATCAATAAATGAAATAATTAATCTAATAAACTCAATAAATAATGATGAGAGAATTCATGGACTGCTAGTATTTTTTCCACTTCCGAAGAGGATTGATAGCAGGAAGGTAGTAAATTCAATAAGACCTGATAAAGATGTGGATGGATTGGGATCTATTTCTATCGGAAAGTTTGCTGCTGAGGAGTCCACTATACAGCTTTATACTGAACAGTATGACCCATCGTTTGCTCATTATTTAGGTTTTTTACCATGTACACCCTTTGGCGTAATAAGGCTTTTGGAGTACTATAAGGTAGATATAAAAGGTAAACATGCGGTGGTAATAGGCAAGAGTCTTGCAGTTGGCAAACCCCTATCATTGATGCTCCTATCAAAAGAGGCAACGGTAACAATTTGCCATAGGGAAACAAAAAATCTGATTGATTTTACAAAACAGGCTGATATTCTCTGTGTTGCAGTTGGAAAACCAAATTTAATAACAGCAGATATGGTAAAGGATAATGTCGTTGTAGTTGATATAGGCATAAATGTATTAGAAAATGGAAGAATAGTTGGTGATGTTGACTTTGAATCTGTCTCTAAAAAGGCATCCCTTATAACCCCTGTTCCTGGAGGTGTAGGTCCTGTAACAATAGCAATGCTACTCGAAAATACAGTAAAATCAGCAATGGCAAGGGTTTAATACTGTGGATAAATAATTTTTAATTAATTTTAATTTTATTTAAATTATTGATAGCATCCCTAACTATTTCCCTTACATTTTTATCCTCATCATCAATAGCTGCCATAAGATAAGGCAATGCACCTTTATCTCCAATAATATCTAATAAATAAGCGCTATCACCTCTGATATTAGGATTTCTATCATTTAAAAGATTTGCTATATCAGGTATAAGTCTTACCAATGCCCCTTTATTAAATTTTAGTATCTCTTCTACAAGGGCAATAACTCCTATCCTCACCCGAACCCTGTCATCTTTAATCATATCTATAATTAATGGGAAAAGATTTTCATCATATTTAAACATGTCAATAATATTATCGAGAAACCCCTTTTCCATATAATCCAGAACCATTTCCTTTAACTCATTATCCATGCCAATCATATCTCCTTCTTTTTCTTTGAAATATATACTTTTCAGCTGATAGTGCAGCAATACAACCATGGGCAGCAGCCACTACAACCTGTCTCACTTCTGTGCACGTAACATCTCCTGCTGAAAAAACCCCTGGAATATTTGTCTCCATCATCTTATTTGTAACTATACATTCATCTTCTGATATTTCAATGCTTCCCTGAAGAAAATCTATTACTGGTCTGCTTCCATGTAAATATACAAATACACCAGAAAGTTCAATAACAGTCTCATTTTTTTCTAAATCCCTTAACCTGACACGTTCAACTAAATCATTCCCCTCTATTGAGACCACAGTATAACCTAACAAAACCTTTAAGTTTGATATTTTCAATGACGGATAATCATCTTCTACCTTTAGCTTTTTTGATGGGGATATTAGATACACTGTGTCAGCGAATTTTGTTAAATATCCAGCCTCCTTTACTGCCTCCTCAGAATCACCTAAAACACAAACTACCTTCCCTTTATAAAAAGCTGCATCACATATAGCACAATAACTTACACCCCTGCCAAGAAATTCTGCCTCACCTTTGATTGTTGGCTTTCTTCCCATAGAACCAGTAGCAATGATCACTGTCTTTCCCTCATATGTTTTATCCATTGTAAAGACCTGTTTTATCTCTCCTTCAAGCATAACACCTATAACCTGAGTTTCCACATATTCAGATCCAAACCCAATAGCCTGCTTGCGAAATATATCAAGTAATTCCTTCCCTGTCATGGGATAGCAAATACCAGGATAATTCTCTATGATACTTGCAAAGGCAAGGGCTCCAGCAGTTGCTGATTTATCAAGAACTATTGTTTTTAGCTTTGCCCTTGCTGCATATTGAGCTGCAGATAAACCTGCCGGACCACCGCCTATAATTATTACATCATATAAGGCCTCTGACATAAAAACCTCCTAAAATTCTTTAAGTAAATTATAATATGTATCTCTCTGAACGGGCTTAAAACCTGCGCCCTTTATTGCATGTATAATATCCTCTTTTGAGACCCTATAGTTGATCCCTGCTGCCTTCACAACATTCTCCTCAATCATTGTAGAGCCAAAATCATTAGCTCCAAATCTCAATGCAACCTGTGCAAGCTTCAAGCCCTGGGTAACCCATGATGCCTGAATATTTTTTATATTATCAAGATAAATCCTTGAAAGTGAGAGGATCCTTAAATAATCTACAGCAGTGGCAGCATAAAATTGTGAGCCCTCAACTGTCAACTGTGAACCGATCTCTGTATTCTTAGGCTGAAAAGACCATGGTATAAATGCCGTAAACCCTCCTGTTCTGTCCTGAAGGCTTCTTATCGCATCAAGATGTTCAATAATATCCTCAGGCTCCTCGATGCTTCCGAACATCATAGTAGCGGTTGTTCTCATCCCTATCTTATGGGCCTCTTCCATAACCTTTAGCCATTGAGATGTTCCTATCTTTTTAGGACTCAATATCCTCCTTATCCTATCAGAAAGTATCTCTGCGCCGCCCCCTGGAATAGAATCTAGCCCTGCTTCTCTCAACATTAAAAGGGTCTCTCTTATTGTAAGGTTGTGTCTTTCCGAAAGATAATATATTTCAGGAGGAGAAAAACCATGAACATTTATAGAATATTTTGCCTTTATAGATTTAAGAAGGTTTGTATAGTAATCTAATCCAAGCTTTGGATTTATGCCTCCTTGAAGTAGTATCTGTGTACCTCCAAGGGCAATTGTCTCTTCTATCTTTTTAAATATCTCTTCATTATCTAAAAGATATGCATCAGGGCTTTCCACATCTCGGTAAAAGGCGCAGAACTTACATTTATTGATGCAGACATTGGTATAGTTGATGTTTCTGTCGACAATGAATGTAACAATGCCTTCTGGATGGAGATTTTTCCTAATGCTATCTGCCTGCCCTCCAATATCAAGAAGATCAGAGGATTTTAAAAGGTCTAACGCCCTATTTTTATCTATCCTGTCCATATGGCATTATAAAAAGCATCCCTTTGCACAGGTATCTTCCCCGCCCTTTTTATAAGGTATATCAAATCTTCCCTTGACATCCCCTCTTCGCTCAATGCCCCTGCAGAATGGGTAATTCTTTCCTCTATTATTGTGCCGTCAATATCATCAGCGCCAAATAAGAGCGCAACCTGAGATATTTTTTCGCCAAGCATTATCCAGTAAGCCTTGATGTGGTCAAAATTATCGAGCACAAGCCTGCTTACTGCTATTGTCTTTAAATCATCTATTCCTGAAGAATAAAATCCACCAATTTCTGTATTTTTTGGATGATATGGCAAAGGAATAAATGCCTGAAAACCTCCTGTCCTATCTTGTAATTCCCTTAGTTTAAAAAGATGGTCAACTCTATCTTCTATACTCTCTACATGTCCATAAAGCATTGTTGCATTAGTCCTTATGCCTACCTTATGGGCTGTCTCATGGATCTGTAGCCATCTATCACCAGAAATCTTCTCAGGACAAAGCTTATTTCTTACATCTTCAGCAAATATCTCGGCTCCTCCCCCTGGCATTAGGTCAAGACCCCTGTCTTTAAGCGCTATTAATGTATCTTCAATCGATAGGTTGCTAATTTTTGACAGGTGTTCTATTTCAACTGCAGTAAATGCCTTAATTACAATAGCAGGGAACTCTTTTTTTATGGCGGAAAGCATATTTAGATAATATTCAAAGGGCCAATCGGGATGAAGACCGCCTACTATATGGATCTCCGAAAAATCGTGACCTATAAACTGTGACCTGTGACCGTCTTTTATTTTTTCAATAATTTCCTCAATCGTTAATTCATAAGCACCATCTTCGCCTTTTGAGCGGCTGAAGGCGCAAAACTTACAACGGTTTACACAGATGTTTGTAGGGTTTATATGTCGGTTGGCTATAAAATAGGCCCTTTTACCATTTTTCCTTTCAGAAACCTCGTTAGCAATCTTGCCAATAGAGAAAATGTCATTACTATTAAATAAATAAACTGCTTCTTGTCTTGAAAGCCTTTTATTAGAGGTTATCTTGTCTTTTATCTTATTGAACATGTGTTTATTGACTAATTAAAAAAAATCAGATGAAATAAGTTAAGTATAACATTGTTTTTAATTCAGATAAAAGAAGGAAATTTTTAGCAATATGTTAAAAAAAGGTTTTTATTTTATAATATATAAAATGGTCTTAACAACATGGAAGGACAAGAAATTAGAGTAAATAGCAAGCCAAATAAAAAAAGGAGATGCTCTTTTGCCCAAAATGCGGGGCACCTCATACATTAACTGCAAGATACTGCCGTAAAGATGGTACCCCTTTACATCATGAAAAGACAGACCTATTACAAAAAACCGTTCAACAAAATAATTCAGGGAAAAAAGGATTAAATTCTTCTAAAAAATTAAATATTTTTTCGCCATCTGTGATAAAACCTTTATCCTTTGGTTTATTGATTGGACTTATATTATCTGGTGTCTATTTCTATTTAAATCTATCAATCTTAAGTAATCCCCTTAAAATAGAGGAAAATATCAGATCTGACTTTAAAAAAAACGGACTTGATTATCTATCTGTTAACATTAATAGGGATTTAATCGTAACAGTAAAAGGTATTGTTGATAATCAATACGATAAAGACCTTGCATTATCCCTTATAAGAAGTAGAAGGGACATAAAACAAGTAATAGATGAAATCAGTTTAATAACACCATTTTTTATTATAGAAGAAAATATCAACAAATATCTAAAGGAATCGGGGATAAAAAATATATATGTTAATGTGGATGAGGATTATATAGTCACAATAAATGGTATATATAATAAATATGATGATAAAAATAAGGCAGTAAGCATTATAAGATCTTATAAAGAGTTAAAAGGGCTTATTGATAATACGAGTTTAAAAAAAAGAGATACTTCAAAATATAAAAAGATAAATCCTGCTACAATTGAAGGAGAAATAAATAGGGCTATCAGAAATGCTGGTATTAAAGGTGTTTTTGCTGAAGTCGAAGAAGATCTTGAAGTTACCCTCAAGGGATCAGTCCTGACGGTTGAAGATAGGGATAAGATATTCCAGATAGCTGATAGCTTTAAAGATAAAGGAATCAAAACTATAAGAGATATGGTTTTTGTAGTAGAATAATTGATAATTTCAGAAAAATGCTTAAAAAAAGTTACCTCATTTTAACTATCCTTCTTTATTTTATTTATGGGTGCACAAAGGCAAAATACGAAATAATATATGAGCCTTCAAAAATTAATTCGGTAAAGCCAATTACAGAAATGATCTTGCTTCCTCCTATGATCACTCCTAATGTTGTTAAAGCAGGTGATAGCGTCATAATAGAGTTTCAATACAGTTTACCCGAGACAGAACAAGGAATATTCTATAAAGTCTCAGAAAATATCACCCTTGCTAATGGGATTGGTGTCCTATCTCTTAAAAGAATTGAACATGAAAAAACCTCCGGTATACATTTATCAAGGACCCAGTTTGTAATTCCTAGAAATATTCATCCAGGCGAGTATAAAATTATAGCAACTATTGATATTGGGTCTCAAAAAAAGAGTGTAACTGGCATTTTAAAGATAGAATAGTTGCGACAGAATTATCAAATACAATACATAATCCCTAATCAAGGAACTGTTTTTTAAGGATTATTATTATGATACATAGCATAAAGAATATAGATAATTTAAATATAATCTCTCTCTCAGCTACAAAATCTGATGTATCAAAAAGACTTGATCTCTTTATCTCTGAAAATACAGGTATAACTCGTTCACAGGTACAGAAATTTATCAAAAAAGGCCTTGTTTTTGTTAACAATAGAGTAGAGAACCAAAATTATAAATTAAAAGCGAATGATGCTGTGTTGATATACTGCCATAAGAAGGAACCAACAATCCTTATCCCTGAACCATTGCCTCTTAAAATTTTCTTTAAAGATGATTATATTGCGGTAGTTGATAAGCCAGCTGGAATGGTGGTGTATCCATCATTTGGACATGAAACCGGCACTCTGATGAATGCCCTACTATATCATTGTCATAAGATTGCTACAGTAGGCGGACCTTTGCGCCCCGGTATTGTTCACAGGCTTGATAAAGACACCTCAGGGGTAATGGTAATTGCCCTGGATGATATGGCATATTACAACCTAATAGAACAATTTAGAAACAGGACTATTAATAGAAAATATATTGCCCTTGTCTATGGCACAATCAAGGATGAATCAGGTGAGATAATATTAAGCATAGGACGATCTTTAACAGACAGAAAAAAGATGTCAACAAAGACAAAAAGAGGCAAAGAGGCCATAACAAGATGGAAGGTTATTCAGAGGTTTGATAATGCTACATTGATTGAGGTAAGGCTTGGTACAGGAAGAACACACCAGATAAGGGTCCATTTTTCTGCTATCGGACATCCAGTGCTTGGGGATAAGACTTATGGGAAGAAATCTTTCATAGAGATTAATAAAAGGAAAATATTATTTCTACGCCAGATGCTTCATGCAGAGGAATTAGGCTTCATTCATCCAATAACCAAAAAATATATGGAATTTAGAAGTCCAATGCCTGAGGATATGGAGGAGTGTATCCGTAAATTGTCCATGTTGTCTTAAAAATTCAGTGTAAATTTCATAGTTTTTCCTCCTCCATCAGGCTATAAAAAGATCATGTCATTATCGAAATTCTACTGCTTCTTTAATAGATACCCTTTCTGGAGCAGATGGTATCCTTGACGGATAACCAACAGGTATAATAGCAACAGGTCTTAAATTACGGGGAAGATCCAGTATTTCATAGATTGCACTCTCTCTAAATGCACCCACCCAAACAGTGCCAAGTCCATTCTCACTGGCTACAAGCATCATATTCATAATACTACATGCAACATCTTGAATAGAGTAGAGATTAACACCCCTGTCCCCATATCTGGTGCTTATTCTACTGTCAGCACATCCTACAACAACGATTGGGGCCTCGGCAATAAATGTTTGATTTAATGCTGCAGATGCAATATCCCTTTTGATTTGATCATCTTTAATGAAATAAAATTTCCTTGATTGAAGATTCCCAGCGCTTGGTGCCCATATAATAGCTTCAATTAATTTACTCACTATCTCCTCGGGTATCTCTTTTTTCTGAAAACTCCTAACACTTCTTCTCTCTTTTATTATTTTTAGTACATAATCCATATTTACCCTCCTTAATAATATACCTTGTATATTATTTTATCTCTTTAGCCTCTTCCCAAAATGCATCCAATTCCTCAGGTGTCATTTCTGATAGTTTTTTTCCTAAATATGATGCCTTCATCTCTATATAACGAAATCTTGATATAAATTTACTTATTGTCTTTCTGAGGGCATCCTCTGGATTAACCCCAACAAACCTTGAAATATTAACAAGTACAAAGAATATATCACCAAGTTCATCCTCTATATCCTTCTGATCTTTATTTTTTATTGCATCCTTGAATTCACGAAGTTCCTCTTCGAGCTTTTCCATTACATCTTCTAAATGCTTCCAATCAAATCCTACCTTTGCTGCCCTCTCTTGAAGCCTCTTTGCCTTAATAAGTGATGGAAGTTCTTTTGGAACACCTTCAAAAATTGAGTTTCTCAGTTTTCCTTCCTCTTTTTTCCTTTCTTCCCATTGCTTTAGAACTTGTGCAGGTGTCTCATATTTAGGTCTTTCAGCATCTGTGGCAAAGACATGTGGATGTCTTGCTATCATCTTGTTGCCAATCATCTCTATAACATCATTTATATCAAACTCACCTAATTCTTTTGAAATCTGACAATGAAATACTATCTGAAAAAGTAGGTCCCCAAGTTCCTCCTTTATCTTATCTGGTTCACCCTCATCCAATGCCTCAAGCAATTCATAGGTCTCTTCTATAAGAAAGGGCTTAAGAGAATCCCTCGTCTGCTCCTTATCCCATGGACAACCCTTTTCAGAACGAAGAACAGACATTATTTCCAATAGCTTTTGAAAATTCTCCATAAAAATAGTTTAAATTACATTGCCCCGAAAAATGCAATTAACAGTTCTGACAAGTCAGGCATGATATTAATCTAAAATATCCTTACCCCTAAGTGATCAAGTAATATCTTAATACCTATGCCTATTAAAATTATACCTCCTATTACCTCTATCTCACTTTCAAATAGATGGCCAAGCCTATTTCCAACATATACTCCAATAATACAAAACATAAAGGTAACTATACCTATTATCATGGAAGGGGTTATAATTGAGATATTAATGGCAGAAAGGCTTAAACCAACCGCCAGTGCATCAATACTTGTAGCAATAGCTAAAATAAATAAGGCGTAAGTGCTAAGAATGACCATATCCTTTTCTTCTTTTTGTATTATCTTTGCCTCGTATATCATCTTAATACCTATGCCAGACAATATCAGAAATGCTATCCAATGCTCTATTCCAGATAAATAATTCTTAACGCTATATCCAAGTGACCAGCCTATCAAAGGCATAATCGCCTGAAATAATCCAAAGAAAAAAGCAATCTTTAAGACATATTGCATCCTTAATTGCTTTGCTGTAAATCCTGATGCGATAGATACAGCGAAGGCGTCCATTGAAAGACCTATAGCTATCAGAAAAATAGTAATAATATCCACTAAATAATATCCGCTATTTGTTATAGTTACCAGTCAGTATTTCCAATATTTCACGATATCTTGCTGCCGTTTTTTCAATTATATGATCAGGGAGCATTGGTCCAGGATAGGTCTGATCCCAATTAAGAGTCAGAAGATAATCCCTTACAATCTGTTTATCAAAACTGTCTTGAGCTTTGTTTGGTTGATAATCCTTAACAGACCAGAAACGGGATGAATCGGGCGTTAGAAGCTCATCAATTAGGATGATTTTATTATTATAGAATCCAAACTCCAACTTTGTATCAGCAATAATAATTCCCTTTTTTTTAGCTATATCACTAGCCTTTATATAAATCTTTAAGCTTATATCTCTAACCAATTCTGATGTTTCTTTACCGATGATACTTCTCATTTCATCAAAGGTTATATTTATATCATGCCCTTGTTCTGCCTTTGTGCTTGGGGTAAAGATTGGTTCTTCTAACATTGATGATTCAAGAAGCCCTTCTGGAAGTCTTATGCCGCAAATAGTTCTGCCTTTTTTATACTCCTTCCAAGCCGAACCAGCCAAATAACCCCTTACCACACATTCAACAGGAAGAGGAACAGCCTTCTTCACAAGAATACTCCTTCCTTCAAGTATATCCCCATATTTATGAAGTACTTCTGGAAAATCCCTTATATTAGCAGTTATTATGTGGTTATCTATAATATCTCTCATCTGATCAAACCAGTAGATAGATATTTGTGTTAATATCTTTCCCTTATCAGGGATACCATTGGGTAAAACAATATCAAAGGCAGAAATCCTATCTGTAGCAACAATCAGAAGGCAATCCCCTAAATCATAGATATCCCTTACCTTTCCCCGCTTGACTAATTTAACATCAGTTAAATTAGTCTCAAGTATAACCTCTGCCATTTTTTAGCCCCCATAATTATCAGGTTTTTAATAATACAACTTTATATAATACAAAAGCCGACTGGTTTTTTTTGCAAAATCACAAAAACACTTAAAATAACATTGTCTTTTTACATCATCAATATTGGTGGTAACCTTAATGGATAATATATTTATAATCTATTGTTTTCATATACAAAGGCTTTGATGCCATGTCTGCTTTGCTTGATTACTGATTACTATCATCAAAAATACCTGATTGTTCTCCTATGAAGTGAGAAGATAAGAGGCTGTACTATGCTTTTCTTTTAATTATCTTCTCTATCTCTATTGCTAAAAACACTACAGATGATAATATCAATGTTAGCAATAGTTCGTATAACGTCAAGGGCTCAGTGTTAAAGATTGGATTTAAAAAAGGTACATATACTACTGCCATTTGCAATAGGAAGGTCAAAACAATAGCACCGAGAAGCGGTTTATTAGTAAACAAACCTATATTAAACAAGGTATCCTTTTCAGATCTAACTGCTAATACAACACCCATTCTCCCAATAAGTAGTGCTGTAAATACCATTGTCTGCCACGGCATATTATTCTCAATTGCAAAATACTGAAATAGAAGTATAGCAATGCCTATTAAAAGACCAAATTTTATAATAAAAAATCCCCTTCCATGTGCAAAAATACCCTCTTCAGGGTGCCTTGGAGGTCTTTTCATAATCCCCTTTTCAGGTGGCTCAGCAGTTAAGGAAAGACCCGGCAAACTGTCAGCAAGGAGATTCATCCAAAGTATCTGAATAGGTATTAGAGGAAGGGGAAGGCCAAAAAAGGGGGCAAGGAATATAGCCCATAAGGTCCCTGCATTTGAGGTCATTGTATATTTTATATACTTTATAATATTGTCAAATATTCGTCTTCCCTCTCTTACAGCCTTTACAATAGTAGCAAAATTGTCATCAAGAAGTATCATATGGGATGCCTCTTTTGCAACAGCCGTACCAGTAATGCCCATAGCTACACCAATATTAGACATCCTTAAGGCAGGTGCATCATTTACCCCATCACCTGTCATTGCTACATATTGACCTTTATCCTGAAGGGCTTTTACTATTTTTAGCTTCTGTTCCGGTGCTACCCTTGCATAAACCCTAATATCTAAAACCCTTTTTTCAAACTCCTCAATAGATAACTTATCAAGCTCTCTCCCTGTCATTACTGACTTTGAATCATCTTCTATTATGCCAATTCTCTTAGCTATGGCATATGCTGTCAGGGGATGATCTCCCGTAATCATCACTGGCTTTATCCCTGCTGTTTTACACAATGAAACTGCCTCCTTTGCCTCTTCTCTGGGTGGGTCCATCATACCTACAAGTCCAATGATTGTAAATTCATTTTCAATATTTTCTGGGGATAAATCATCTGGTATTACATCCCACTTCTTCATAGCTACGCATAATACCCTTAATCCATCAGCAGCCATCCTATTGTTTATCCTTTGTATCTCATCCCTATTTATTGGTTTTAATCCCTCTGATGTAATAATAGTATCTGCCCTTTCAATAAGCACATCTATTGCTCCCTTAGTAAAAGAGATGTAAGGTGTAGTAAATAATGGATATAAATCTTGCTGTTTATCATCAGCAATTTCAACCCTATGAAATGTTGTCATACATTTTCTGTCAGAATCAAAGGGGATTTCAGCAACCCTCTGAAATTTTTTTTCTAACTTAATCTTATCAAAGCCCTTTTCCTTTGCTATATTAAACAAAGCAATTTCAGTGGGATCTCCTATAATATTGTTATCTGCATCAGGTCTTGCATCATTGCTAAGGGCAAGAGCTATAAACAACAGTGAGTTTATATTAGAATCATTTGATCCTTTTTTTGTGACATCTATAATCTTTCCGTCAACATAAATCTCTTCTACCTTCATCTTGTTCATTGTAAGCGTGCCAGTTTTATCAGAGCAGATATATGTCACAGAGCCCAATGTCTCAACAGCCGGAAGCCTTCTTATAAGTGCATTCTGGCTCACCATCTTTTTTGCACCAATTGCGAGTGCTATGGTGATAACTGCTGGCAATGCCTCTGGTATAGCAGCAACAGCAAGGCTTATTGCTGTCAAAAGCATAAGAACCATTGGTTCTCCACGCATTAAACCTGCAATAAAAACAATTATACATATTACGAAAATAGCGACAGCAAGCCTTTTCCCAAATGCTGCAAGCCGCTGCTGCAAAGGTGTCTTTGGCTCCTTCTCTTCCTGTAGCATTGCAGCAATATTTCCCATTTCTGTATCCATACCTGTTGACACAACAACACCTGATCCCCTCCCATATGTTACTATAGTCCCCTGATATGCCATATTCTTTCTGTCACCAATAGGTAAATGTTCATCATGTAGCAATCTCACATTTTTTTCAACAGGCACTGACTCCCCTGTTAATGCAGACTCGTCTATTTTGAGGGTTGCTGCTTCAATTAATCTCATATCTGCTGGAACTATATGTCCAGCCTCCAGTAAAACAATATCACCCGGAACTATTTCCGAGGAAGGGATATTGACAGGATTTCCATCTCTTAACACAATTGATGTAGGTGCTGCCATCTTTCTTAATGCAGCCATTGCCTCCTCTGCCCTATATTCCTGAACAAATCCTATAATTGCATTCAATATAACAATAGCAATAATTGCAACAGCATCAATAGGCTTGCCTACTGTGCCAGCAATTATGGAAGCAAAAATGAGAATGATTATCAGGAAGTCCTTGAACTGGTCAAGGAGAATCATAAACTTGGTCTTTTTTTTCTTCTCTTTTAATTCATTTGGACCGTACTCAGCAAGTCTTTTTTGGGCCTCCTGAAAAGACAATCCATAAATAGTTGTATTAAGTTCTGATAATATTTGGTTTATATCTTTCTGATGTGCCTTCATAATTTAGCCTAAAAACCTCCTAATATGTGCTGCCTCTATAAGTAATCCCTGAAGGTTTATTTTTGAATCCTCTCTGATAGCATTAATAATCCTTGATGTTACTGTTTTATGTTCTATGTTTATCTCATAGCCTTCATTTAAAGACAATTTATCAATAGACTGCTTAATAGCATTAGCAAATTCTTCAGGAATAATTGTAAATACATCCTCATTGAAAAATGACATGGCTGTCTTCATGTCAAAATCAAAATTTATATACATGTCTTTTAAGCAATTAATATCTTCTTTAGTTAATAAATTTAGACCGATAATTTCAGGTGGAAGTCCTATTGAATAACATGCTGCACAAAAGCTTATTACGCGGGGGAGCTTTATCTTTCCAAGACTCCTTGCATATCCAAAGAGACCCACATGGAGCTTACGCATCCTCCTGCGAGGTACAAAGCCAGCCAGATAATTTATAATAGGCGCGACATATTCTATTAGTCTGCCATATTCAGAAGATACCTTGTTTATAATATCAATGCACTTTTCCTCGTCAACCTCACGCCCTTTCTGCATCTGAGAAGACTTCAATTTGTTTATAGCAGTTATTATATGTGGCACGGGATTGTCATACTTAAAAGCTGATTGGATAGTAAATGTCTGTATATCAGGATATTCCACAAGTATATTATCAACTGTATAGGGAGTTAAATGACCTCTAAAAGGAGCTGAGCCGGCTCCGAGTATAGGATATATTTTTATTCCCAAATCCTCTGATAAAATTCTCAATCTCTGAAGGGCTATCTTATTGCAAAGGATAGCGCTAACCATTCCATAATTCATTGCAGGGTCTGACCTTGCAATAAATACCCTTTGGTGTTTTAAATCTTTATCCTTAAGATACTCCCTCATTATGTTATGAGCCTCAAGCATATGCTCCTTATCCTCAAAAAGGGGTATTACATTTATTCTTTCGGGCTTACATTCCCCAATCCACTCTGATATAGTTATATCCCCTGGATAAAAGGGCATATTCTGTTTTCCGAAAACAAAATCCTTGTAATAGTAATAAACCCTATTTAGGCTTTCATGTGACATTGTCATCGGGAGGATTACCTCAAATATAGGTGGTAGATCCTTTCCATAGAAAAGCCTTGCAGCATCACAAGAGCGGGGGATACTCTCAAGGGTCTCTATTAGTATTTTTGCCTCTTCCTTTTCTACATCAGGATTAGGAACCCTTAAAGTGAGAAATACATCCTCACCAATTTTATTATGTTTGAAAAAATGCTCGTATTTTGTAAGGAGTTTGCGGACAACAAAATCATCAACCTCTTTACCTTCAGAGTCCCACATCTGCTCATCACAACCAAGATGAGAGAATGCATAATATGCCTCCTGCACCTCATCATCTCCAGACATATCAGGACTCTCAGCAAAAAAAGGCAATACAACATTGTCAGGGTGCTGAGTTGACATCACCCGTGGGATCTTTACTATTTTTTCCATTTTATTTATCTCTTAAAAACAGAGAATAGTTTATCAAGTCCACCCTTTTCAAACTTTGCGATGGTTTCAAGTTCTCCTGCATCAAGCCATATGCCTTCACATTCAGAACATTTATCAACTTTTACATTTTTATAATCAATCTCTATTAATTGCATCCCACATTTAGGACATCTCATGTAATGGAGTTCTTTTAACCTCTTTTTCTCTTCTTCAGCGAGTTTCTTGTGTTTCTCCTCCTCGATTTTCTTTCTTCTTTCATATTCCATCCTTGCTATATACTCTTCTTCCAGTTCACTCGGTTTTTTTACCATACAAACCTCCTTTTCCTGGCATCTTAAATCTTGCCCTTAATTTTTTTAATAATCCCCTCGCCCATAAAAATTCAGTAGCAAGGATTCCCAATCCAAGAGGTATAAAAACAAAGGCAGGACCAGGTAGCACTATCATAAATAATCCAATAAGCAACACTATAAAACCTACTGCTGCTACAAACACCCTTCTTATCTTTTTTATAACAGCAATAATAAAATCATTCATAAGTATCAATTAATCAAAAAACAATTTCAAACTAAGACATTTTTATATTATTCCATCTCATAAGCCAACAGATTATGGCAGGGCATTACAATTAGCAAATTTTACCAATAAGGAGATATAAAGGTTAATTAGATAATTAGAAATAATACCAAAATACCATATCCCAAATCCCTTATCTAATTAGGAAGTATTAAACCTTTTCTATTACAAAAAGAAGTTGTCCTTCCTGAACCGTGTCATTAATCTTAAAACATATCTCTTTAATCTGTCCATCAAAGGGAGCGACAATAGCATTTTCCATTTTCATTGCCTCAAGATTTGCTATCTCTTCACCTTTATGAACAATATCCCCAACCTTTATAGCCCCTCTTTCAGGATTACCAATCCTCCATATATTGCCATTAATTGGTGCTCCTACTTCATTTATTCCCTTTGCCATTCTTATCTCAACCTTTTTTGCCCTCGGTGTCTCAACCTTGTAAACCCTTGTCTTGTTGTTAACCTTCATAACAACATGTATAACACCTTCATGTTCAGATCCTATTGATACAAGCTCAATGGAATATGGCTTTCCCCAAAGATCAAAATCAACCCTGTCTCCAGGTTTTTTAAGACCCTCCCTCCATACATTAGTAGGCAAAACAAGAGGGGCCTCTCCATATTTCTCCCTGAATTCTATGAATGCTATTGTATCTTTTGGATGCATTAAATATAAAATAAACTCCTCTTCTGATGGTTCCCTATTTATTGCTGAGGCAAGCTCTTTTCTCAAATTTTCAAGGTCATCATCTTCTACTAAATCAAGGGGAGAGAGTTCTTTGCGCTCCTTTATCTTTTTTTCCCATATGTCTCCAAAGGCGCTCTTATAAACCCAATCAGCAGGCCATCCAACGGGCAATCTTCCGTAGTTTCCTAAAAGCAGATTTTTAAAATCACCTGGTGCATTTCTGAAAAGCTGAAGAAGTTCATCCTGCTCATTCTTTGACATTGCATTAAAGTCCTGCCCCTTTTCTTCAACAAATTTAGTTAAAAGTTCAATAACATGCTTGACCCCTGCGTCTCCCTTTTCCTTAGCATATCTATTAACTATACCGCTGCATGTAACCCATGTAATCTGAGATCCAGGAGTAACATCAAAATATTTTACAATCCTATTATAAAGTGACATCATTTTTAATATTGAAGGCATATAATGAAGGAACTCTCCCTTTTCTGCCTGCTCAAATGAGCTTGGGAATGCACCTCCTGGCATTTTATGAAATGTAACATTATGGTCAAGTCCTTTGAATGGGGATTCTGCCCAGTCATAATGCCCAATCCATTCCCTCACTTTTTGAACAGCAGACTCACACTCTTGCCTGTTTAGATTTACCTTGATTCCAGCCTCTTCAAAATATGCCTGTACACTTAAAATTGGAGAATGGCCGTAAAACCTTACTAATGAGTCTTCCTGCACATCAACTATCTTTGCCCCAGCCTGAACAGATGCTAATAGGGCAGGCATAGCAAGTCCATCGGTAATATGACGATGATACTGCACAATAAGATCAGGATATTTTTGCTTTATAGCATCAATTAGACTGCCTATCCTCTTAACATCTCCTACACCAGCCATATCTTTAATGCATAAAACTATTTCATCTGTGCCTCCGCAAAGATCTATAATATCTTTAACAACCCCAAGATAATATTTATTAGTAGCCCAATCAGATGTCGTAAAAGATATAGTAGGTTCAAAAAGCCTTCCTCTCTTTAAAACAACCTCAGCAACGAGTCTCATATTTCTGACATCATTTAAAAAGGAAAAACATCTCCATACATCAATATCTACAGTTGAGACAACATATTCAATAACATTCTTTGGATATGGCCTGTAACCCCAAAGATTTGTCTCTCTTATAAGTGTTTGGAGCAATACATTAGGCATCAACTCCCTTAGTATCCTGACCTCTTCAAAAGGGCTTTCCTTTCTATTCATAATGCCTACATGCCATCTTGCTCCACCATGACACTCTGCACTAAAAAGCCCCATTTTATTATAATATGGAGCAAGTGTTTTGAGATCGTATATGCGGAGCCGATTTTTAAAATCAGACTGTCCCGCATCCCTCATGCCAACAGAGGTCAAACATACCCCCTCAAGAGAGCGAACAGCATTAACTATCTCACGAGGTGTCATCCCTGGTTTTACAAAGATATACTTTTCACCCTCAATAACTTCCTTTTCTTTTTTTACAGTGTGAGATGTTAATTTCTTTTTAACATTCTTATCTGACTTAATTTTTTTATCTTTCATCATATGTCACATCCATTTCTGAGGTCCCAGGGCAGATATTTCAGCAACATATCTCGCAATCTTAAGCACCTCATCTTCACTTGTCTTTTCCTTAAACATAGAGACAAGTTCATCAATATGATCTTCAATGAACCTTGTTGAAAATTCTCCTTCCTTAAAAGAAGGATGTCTGATGATGCTTAGTAGCAGTGGTGCAAGTGTCTTGATACCTTCAACCCGCAGGCTTCTGCTCAATGCCCTGTCCATTGTCCTTATTGCATCCTCTCTATCAGAGCCTGCTGTCATAAGAAGCATAAACAATGAGTCATAATATGGCGGTATATCAGCGCCTTCATATACCCCTGTTGCGATCCTCACACCCGGTCCATGGGGTATCTCAAGTCTTGTAATTGAGCCAAATGAAGGACTGAAGGTCTTAGGATCTTCTGCATTTAAACGAACCTCAAGGGCCCATCTGTTCGGATATATATCTGACTGCTTAAATGTGAGTCTTTTACCATTAGCTACATCTATCATTATTCCTACAATATCAAGTCCTGTAATGAGCTCTGTAATACCGTGTTCAACCTGTAGCCTTGTGTTGACCTCAAGAAAATAAAACCTTCTTGTATTAGAATCAAAAATAAACTCTACAGTACCTGCTGAGGTATAACCAATTTCACGCATAAGCCTTGTAGCTGTATAACAGATTTCCTGTCTGAGGTCATTGTCAAGTGTTGGGGATGGAGCCTCTTCTATTATCTTCTGATTTCTCCTCTGTATTGTGCATTCCCTTTCAAAGAGGTGAACAATATTTCCATATTCATCTCCAACTACTTGAACCTCTATATGCCTGCCTTTCTCTATGTATTTTTCAACAAGTAGTGTTTCATCACCAAAAGACTTCTTAGCCTCTGACCGAGCCTGTCCGAGCGCTTGTGGGAGTTGTTCAATACTATCAACCTTTACCATTCCCTTTCCGCCTCCACCAGCAGCAGCCTTTATCATAATTGGGAAGGAGACTGATTCATCCTTCATCCATTTTTTTATCTGGTGAATATCTGTTACATTTGATATCCCTGGAATAGTAGGAACATTAGCCTTCATGGCTATTTTTTTAGCCTCTATCTTATCACCCATAAGTCTTATGACCTCTGGTTTAGGACCTATCCATGTAAGTCCTGCATCAATAACCATTTGAGCAAACCTGTCATTTTCAGCAAGAAATCCCCATCCTGGATGAATAGCATCAGAACCGCTCTTAATAGCTGCATCTATCATCTTCTCCATATTGAGATAAGACTCAACAGGAGGGGCTTCTCCTATATGGACTGCTGTATCAGCCATAAATACATGATAAGCAAGCCTGTCAGGCGTACTGTAAACTGCGGTTGTAGGTATTTTTCTGTCCCTGCAGGTATGCATAACCCTAACTGCAGGAACACCTCTGTTAGCAACAAGCACCTTCTTAATCTGTCCTTTATTCATTGAGACCAAACCTTAATAAAAATTTTAATCATAGTATTTTAACAAAAAAAATAAAATATTTCTCATATTTTT
>CAZIMB010000029.1:0-11291 GCA_964540275.1 uncultured Nitrospirota bacterium
ATGTGACATTTTAAATTAGTAATTAAGTGTGACATTTTAAAATAGTAACCACACCATAGCTTTAATAAATTGACATTTCAATCAATAATTTGATTAAATATTTATCTATACTAATATGGAGGTAGATACTTATGTATGCAATTATAGAGACAGGAGGCAAACAAGTACGGGTTTCAGAAGGCGATAAGATCTGTATTGAAAAGATATGTGCTAATATGAATGACGAAATATTGTTTGATAAGGTTTTAGCCCTATCAAAGGGTGATAAATTGACTTTAGGCAAGCCTTATATTAATGGCGCATCTGTTAAGGCCGAGGTTGTTGGTTTATCAAAATCAGACAAAATCCTTGTTTTAAGACCAAGACCCAAAAAGGCCTACAGAAGATTAAAAGGGCATAGGCAACAATATAGTGTTTTAAAAATTAAGGAGATAATTTATAGTAATTAAAGACCTGTGGGAGGTTAGTATGGCACATAAAAAAGGAGTAGGAAGCTCAAGAAATGGTAGGGATAGCGAGTCAAAAAGGTTAGGTGTAAAGAGATTCGGGGGACAATATGTCAGAGCGGGCAATATTATTGTAAGACAAAGAGGTACTAAATTCCATCCGGGCAATAATGTAGGGAAGGGTTCAGATGATACCCTTTTTGCATTAATTGATGGTTTTGTAAAATTTGAGAGAAAGGATAAGACAAGGATGAAAATAAGCGTTTATCCTTTGCAGGAAGTACAACCACAAGCAGTAATAGTCTAACTAAAAGCACCTATCAATAGAAAATAGAAAGGATTTAAAGGCGGGTAAAATACCTGCCTTTTTTGTTTATGCAATTTGTTGATTATGTAAAAATATATGCCAAAGCAGGAGATGGTGGAAGGGGATGTATAAGCTTTCGAAGGGAGAAATATGTCCCAAGAGGCGGACCCGATGGTGGAGATGGTGGAAGAGGAGGGCATATTATTATAAAATCTACTAAGGAGTTAAATACCCTTATTGATTTAAGATATCAAAGGGAATATCGTGCTAAAAATGGAGAACATGGGAAGGGAGGCAATAGGCATGGTAGAAACGGTGAAGATAAAATAATTTATGTCCCTATTGGCACTATTGTAAAGGATGCAGAGTCAGGCAGTATTATAGCTGATCTAACCCATAATGGAGAGGAGGTAATAGTCCTTAAAGGAGGTAGGGGGGGATTAGGTAATGCACGTTTTGCTACACCTACGAGGCAGGCGCCGAAATTTGCTCAACCAGGTGAAAAGGGAGAAGAGAAGTGGCTTATACTGGAGTTAAAACTCCTTGCTGATGTAGGGCTAATTGGTCTTCCAAATGCAGGAAAATCAACACTTATCTCTGTTATATCTTCAGCAAAGCCAAAGATTGCAGATTATCCATTTACCACAATAGTCCCTAATTTAGGGGTAGTTAAATTTGGAGACTATAGGAGTTTTATTGTTGCTGATATACCAGGCCTTATAGAAGGAGCCCATAAGGGTGCTGGTCTTGGTTTTCAATTTTTAAGACATGTTGAAAGGACCTCTATTCTCCTTCATCTTGTAGATATTTCTGATATGCCTACATCTGATCCGATTAATGATTTTGAAAAGATAAACAAGGAGTTGGTATTATACAGTCCAGAGCTTTTGAAGAAAAAAATGGCGGTTGTCGGAACAAAGCTGGATATTGCTTTTAGTAAAGACAGATTAAATAAATTCAAGGATTACTGTAAGGAAAAAAATTTAGACTTTTTCCTTATCTCTTGTGTAACAGGGGAAGGCATACAGGATCTTTTAAGATATCTATCAATTAAGGTAAGAGAATTATCCGATACCAAACAACATTAATTTATTATGAGCAGGATAGTAATAAAGATAGGTAGCAATATATTAACTGATAAAAAAGGTGGATTAAACCAGAAAAGGATTTACTCCATAGCCAATGATGTCTCTGAAATATGTAAAAGAGGCTATGAGGTTGTTATAGTATCATCTGGCGCTGTTGCAGCTGGAATGAAAAAACTTGGATTAAGAGAAAAACCAAGGGATATCAGATTAAAGCAGGCTGCAGCTGCAGTTGGACAGTCCTCACTGATGTGGGCATATGAAAAAAGCTTTAATTCCTTTGGGAAAAAGGTTGCACAAGTGTTACTTACAAGAGATGATTTTTCTGATAGAGTAAGGTATCTAAATTCAAAAAATACAATTATTACACTCCTTTCATACGGGATAATCGCTGTGATTAATGAGAATGATACAGTTGCTACTGATGAGATTAAATTCGGTGATAATGACCAACTTGCTGCGCTTGTCTCAGGACTTATAGATGCAGAAAGGCTTATTATATTATCAGATGTAGATGGCTTCTATAATTCTGACCCGAAAAAAAATAAAAACGCAAAGATAATACCTTTTATTGATAAAATTACACCTGAGTTAGAGGCTTTGGCAGGTGGTGCTGGCAGTGTTGTGGGCACAGGTGGGATGTATTCAAAAATACTTGCAGCAAAAAAGGCCGTTTCATATGGGATTATAGTCAATATTATTAATGGCAGAAAAAAAGGTCTTATTTCATCATTATTGTCAGGAAATCATCATGGAACTGAGTTCAGGCCAAAAACAAAACGTATACCCTCTAGAAAGGCCTGGATTGCCCATGTTGTAAAGCCTAAAGGCTCACTTTTTATTGATGATGGAGCTGTCAATGCCCTTATAACATTAGGAAAGAGTCTTCTGCCAAAGGGCATTATAAGGGTTGAGGGAAGATTTGATATAGGAGATGCAGTTGATTGCCTTGATAGTAAAGGAGATCTTATTGCAAGGGGAATAGTAAATTATTCCTCCTATGATATAGATAAAATAAAGCGCAAAGATACATCGGATATAGAGACTGTGATTGGATATAAATATTCTGATGAGGTTATACATAGAGATAATCTTGTTATTTTGCAGGAGGGAAAATGAGAGCTGATGGAAGGAAAAACGATGAGATGAGGACTGTGAAGATAACCCGCAACTTCATAAAAAATGCTGAGGGATCTGTGTTGATAGAGATTGGTAATACAAGGGTTATATGTACAGCAACCATTGAAGAGAAAATCCCACCTTTTTTAAAGGACCAGAAAAGGGGATGGATAACTGCGGAATATGGTATGCTTCCCAGATCAACTCATACAAGAACTGTAAGAGAATCATCTTCTGGCAGGGTCAGTGGACGAACCCATGAGATTCAGAGATTAATCGGCAGATCATTACGGTCGGTGGTTGACCTTGAGGTTTTAGGAGAAAGGACGATATGGATTGATTGTGATGTTATACAAGCTGACGGTGGGACTAGGACAGCCTCAATAACAGGTTCTGTCATAGCCCTCCATGATGCACTTAAACATGCTATCAGGAATAAATTGATAGAAAAAAACCCTTTAAAGGATTTTATCGCTGCTATTAGTGTTGGAATAGTAAACAAACAGCCACTGCTTGATTTAACATATTTAGAGGATTCTTCTGCAGAGGTTGATATGAATGTTGTCATGACAGGTGATGGAAGGATAGTTGAGATTCAGGGCACAGCTGAAGCAGAACCATTTTCAAAAAATATGCTTAATATCCTCCTTGACTTATCAGAAAAGGGGATACAGGATTTGATTAAAATCCAGAAGGAGATAGTTAGTTCAAATATGTTAGAATATTAATAATATCTGTATATATACAACATACTTTGAGATTAGTGACAAAACAGGAGTTAACATGCATAAAAGTTTAATAATGTGGTTGTTAATTGGGATAACCATGATCCTTGCGTTTAATTTATTTAATGTGCCTCCTAAAACTGAAAAAGAGATAATATTTTCTGATTTCATTTCAAAGGTTGAATCCGATGAAGTAGAAGAGGTAACAATTAAGGAGAATAATATTACAGGAAGATTAAAGGATGGATCCAAGTTCAAGACATACGCAGCTGATTATCCTGACCTTGTTAAAGAGTTAAGAGGAAAAAACGTAAAGATAACTGCAAAGCCACCTGATCCAGTGCCGTGGTATGTGAATTTCTTTTTTTCATGGGGTCCGATCCTTTTTCTTGTACTTATATGGATATTCTTTATGAGGCAAATGCAAATGGGTGGCAATAAGGCAATGTCTTTTGGAAGGGCAAGGGCAAAACTCATATCTGATAAGTCAGTAAAGGTAACATTTGCAGATGTAGCTGGCATTGAAGAGGCAAAGGCAGAGGTAGAAGAGATAATACAATTTTTAAAATCCCCCCAAAAGTTTTCTAAACTTGGAGGCAAAATACCAAAAGGGGTTTTATTAGTTGGTCCTCCTGGCACAGGGAAGACTCTTCTTGCTAAGGCTATTGCTGGTGAGGCAGGGGTGCCCTTCTTTTCTATATCTGGTTCTGACTTTGTAGAGATGTTTGTTGGGGTGGGAGCATCAAGGGTAAGAGACCTTTTTGAACAGGCGAAAAAGAATGCCCCATGTATAATATTCATAGATGAAATAGACGCTGTTGGAAGGCATAGAGGAGCTGGTCTTGGAGGAGGACATGATGAAAGAGAACAGACACTCAATCAGCTTCTTGTAGAAATGGATGGTTTTGAGGGTAATGAAGGAATAATAATGATAGCTGCTACCAATAGACCTGACGTGCTTGACCCTGCCCTTTTAAGGCCTGGAAGGTTTGACAGACAAATAGTTGTACCTACACCTGATGTAAAGGGTAGATTAGAGATACTAAAGGTACATACTAAGAAGATACCACTTGCTGAAAATGTAGAACTTGAAAAGATCGCAAGAGGAACACCCGGGTTTTCTGGAGCTGACCTTGCAAACCTTGTAAATGAAGCAGCTCTTATTGCAGCCCGTCGTTCCAAGGAGAGAGTTGACATGGATGATTTTGAATTTGCAAAGGACAAGGTGCTGATGGGAGTTGAAAGACGCAGTATGGTCTTAAGCGAAGAGGAAAAAAGGAATACTGCCTTCCACGAAGCTGGTCATGCACTTGTTGCAAAATTAACTCCTGGTACTGATCCTGTCCATAAAGTCAGCATCATACCGAGGGGAAGGGCACTTGGTGTAACTCAACAATTACCTATTGACGACAGATATACCTATTCAAAAGCATATCTCTTAAAGGTAATAAAGGTGTTATTAGGCGGAAGGGCGGCAGAAGAGGTAGCCCTTCATCATTTGACAACAGGTGCGGGAAATGACCTTGAGAGGGCTACAGAGCTTGCAAGAAAGATGATAACTGAATGGGGAATGAGCGATAAACTTGGCCCCTTAACATTTGGAAAAAGGGATGAACAGATCTTTCTTGGAAGAGAGATTGCAAAACATAAAGATTATAGTGAAAAAACAGCAGAGGAGATTGATGAGGAGGTAAAAAGAATAGTTATAGAGACATACAATGAAGCAAAGAAATTATTAGAAGAGAATTATGATCTATTAGTTGCCCTGTCAAATGCCCTCCTTGAAAAGGAAACTATGGACGGTTCAGAGATTGATAAATTAATTGAAGAGGCAAGAGGAACAGTTGTTCAGAATATATAATTAGATCTTAGCTAACTCATCAATGACTTGCTTATAAGAAGATATTAGGGATGAATTTTTTCTTCGCTGCTTTCTCTGATTATATAAAGAGGTCTTCCCTGTGCCTCTACATAAATCTTACCAATATATTCTCCAATTACACCCATAAATGTGAGTTGGATACCTCCCAGTAAAAACATCCCCGCGGTCAGCAATGCATAGCCAGGAATAGCAAGATCAAGAAAAAGGCGCTGAAAAACAATCCTTCCGACATTTATAAAGCTAAATATTGTTGTAATAACCCCAAATATTATACATAAACGGAGTGGCACAAGGCTGAAACTAAAGATAGCATCCATAGACAGAAGGATAAGCCTGCCCCAATTATACTTTGTCTTCCCACCCTTTCTGGGTAGTCTTTTATAATCAATAGATTTCTGCTTATATCCTACCCATGCAAAAAGACCTCTTACAAAACGACTCCGTTCAGTGAGTCTATTAAATACATCTATCACCTTTCTATCAACTAATCTAAAATCACCTACATCAATAGGTATTTTAACCTTACTGAATAAGTTTATTATCCTATAAAAGAGATGGGATGTTATTTTTTTAAGAAACGTCTCTCCTTCTCTTGATATACGTCTTGCAAATACTACCTCATAGCCTTCTTTCCATTTACGGTACATTTCTGGTATTAATGAAGGTGGGTCTTGCATATCTGCGTCAATAAGAACCGCTGTTTTTCCTTTAGCCATTTTAAATCCGCATGTTGATGCAGCCTCATGCCCAAAGTTTCTACTAAAACTTGCGTATCTAACCCTATTATCAGTATTTGACAAATTTTTTATTATTTTTAAGGAATTATCTGTTGAACCATCATCTATAAATATGAGTTCAAAAGAAATACCTTCCCTATCAAGAATCCTTGAGATTTCATTATAAAGGGTTTCTAAATTATCTTCCTCGTTATATGTAGGGACAATGATAGAGATTTCAGGCATGTAATTATCTGAGGTATTCATTAGAATCTATAATTTTAAGAATATACTTAATAACAAACAGAAATGGGTTATAAAATTGAGAATAATAAGGTCTCATATCCTTAAAGAAAATGGCGGGGCGGACGGGGCTCGAACCCGCGACCTCCGGCGTGACAGGCCGGCGTTCTAACCGGCTGAACTACCGCCCCAATAATTATACGTTAATTATTAGTGATAGTGATTAGTATTAAAAAAAGATTTCTCCTGAATAATACAAATCACTAACACATCTTACTGTCTTTAAATGGTAGGCGGAACAGGGATCGAACCTGTGACCCCAGCCTTGTAAGGGCTGTGCTCTCCCATCTGAGCTATCCGCCCGTAGGAATTTATATTAAACTATAGGAGATCTATTTTTGTCAAGAAAACCCAAGGCATTTTTACAATTCCTTCATCATAATAACTGCATCTTCAATAGGGCAAAGGTAATATTTTTTTCTGATACCGACTGTTTTGAATCCAAATTTTTCATATAATTTTCTTGACGAATAATTTGAGATTCTGACCTCAAGATAGAAATATATACATCCTTTATCCTTTAATCTATCAAAGAGATCTTCTAATAGAGATGAAGCTACACCAAGTCTCCTATAATCAGGATGTACAGCCAAATTCAACAGATGGCATTCATCTAAGAAATAACGGGCACATGCATATCCAATAATAATGTCTTTAAACTGAGCTACAATTGCTATGCTGTTAATGGCATGGATCTCTTCAAGAAAAGATATTCTAGACCATGGAGTTGTAAACGAAAGCCTCTCAATTCTTAATACCTCTGGTATATCTGATAAGAGCATTTCTCTAATCCGAACACTAATAGATTTATGAGTACTCATAATCCTATTTAAGATTGGACATTTTTAATTCTGCCTCAGACTTTCTTAGATAAAGAGGAACGAGCTTAATAGGATCTTCGAATATCCCGTTTTTAGCCTTTTTTATCGCAAGGTAGGCTACATTTGATGGAAAGGGTATCATGTGCTGTGGGTGGGCAAAAATGGCAAGACTCCCGATTGATTGGATTATATTTTCTTTGTATATAAGGGCCCCTTCCCCTAAAAATATAGTTTTTTTATCTATAAATGAAAGGATGTGTTCTATTTTATAGGCATTTTCTTTAACTTTTTTGATTAATTCTTGATCGTCCCATTCAAATAATGCAGCATAGACCTCTTTTTTTCGTGCATCAAGAATAGGACAGATCTGGAATTTTGCAAAAGGGACATTCAGAGCTAATGCCTCTAATGTTGATACAGAAACAATCTTTTTTCCTGTAGCATAAGCAAGTCCTTTTACTGTACTTAGCCCAACCCTCAGCCCTGTAAAAGAACCAGGCCCTATAGAGATTCCAAAGGAGTCAATATCATCAATCTTTAAACCAGACTTTGATAGTATATCATCTATCTCTTTAAGAATCCTCTCAGAATGGGTAACTTTAATGTTAAGCCTTGATTCAGCTATGAGGTTTTCATCCTCTATTATTGCAACCCCTCCTGTCAAAGTAGATGTCTCTATTGCAAGCAATCTCATCCAATCCGCCTAATTTTTTACGGTCTCACACTCCCAAAAAGCCACATTAGGACAGACTTTTTTACAATAATCATAATCAATTTGATTAAATAGACGGGTAATTGCATCAGCTTTTGAAGCAAACCATTTATCCTGTTTAAAATATAAATGCATCTGAGCCCCTTTTAATGCTTCATCTACAGGGGATTTTACATTTACAAGATATACCTCTATACCTTTCTTTCTTAATTCAATTATCAATTCCTTCATCTCATCAATCCCTGTAGCATCAATCTTGTTAACCATCTCCATGTCAATTAAAAGAAATTTCATGATGTGATTTTCATCAGAAAACCTTTTTTTATGTTCCTCTACAATATTTAAGATATGCCCTTTAAAATACTCAGCATTTGCAAAATATATTGAAAATTCAGGCATTATATAAAGTATTTGCGGGCAAAGAGGTAATTTTTTACCCTCTGCATTAACAAATATCTCTGCACGGGGATCCCTTGCGAGTATGATTATTCTGGGCTTCATAGAATCCCACAAAAAGATTAAGAGTGAACAGAAGATCCCGATAAATATAGCATAATCTGGCTTGGTCAAAAAGGAAAATGAAAAGGTTATAACAGCAACCCAACCATCAGACCTGTTTGTCCTAAAGAGCTTTACAAATTGGGATTCCCTGATAAGACCTACCACAGCTGAGATCACAATTGCGGCTAATGTTGCCTTTGGTAGATAGGTAAATGTAAAGGTGAAAAAAAGGAGGGTAAGCATAACTATAAAACCTGAAATTATATTTGAGAGAGCTGTTCTGGCACCTGCCTGAAAGTTTACAGCGCTTCTTGAAAAAGAGCCGCTAACAGGATAGGACATAAAGAATGATCCTATAAGGTTTGCCATACCTTGTCCAACCAATTCCTGATTAATATCTATTGGCTCCTTAGTTTTTGCAGACAGAGACTTTGTTATAGCCATTGCCTCCATGAATCCAACAATGGCGATAATTAGGGCAGGTCCTACTAATCTCAAAGAGGTCTCCAGATCCAAATATGCCTTAATAGATGTAACCATGTCAGATGTATCATTTGATAACTCTAAACCTATATGTCCACCAAAGGGTGGAGAAAAAGATGGTAATCCAGAAGGCATTTGGCCAATAAGGCTTACACCATATTGGTCAAGTTTTAAGAAATAACCCAAAGCTGTAAAGATCACTGCAGCAACCATAGCCCCGGGAAAGTCCCTATGAATCCTTCTACCAAACAATATTATGCCTAAAGAAAAAATTCCAACAAATAAGGTATATGGATTTGTATGAATTATGTTTTTAAAGAGATCTATGAATACAGGCAATATGAATTCGCTATCCTTTATCTTTATGCCTAATAGATGTTTCATCTGTGTTGAAGCAATTATTATTGCACCAGCATTCGTAAAACCAACTATAACAGGATGGGAAACAAATCTCATAATAAAACCCATTTTAAATACACCCATAAAGAACTGGATTAATCCAACAAGTGCTGCAAGATGAATTGCCATATAGATAAAATCAGGACTTCCTGGTTTAGCATATGGCAATACAGAAGAGAAAGTTAAAAGGCTAACAATTGCAACAGGACCAGTTGCAAGCAATGAGGATCTTCCCCATAAAGCTGCAATTATAGGCGGAAGGGATGCTGCATAGAGACCATATACTGCAGGAAGACCAGCTATCATTGCATAAGACATAGATTGAGGTATAAGCACTACAGCAACTGTAAAGCCAGCGATAAGATCCTTAGGAAAAAACTTGGCATTATATCTGCTCAACCATGAAAAAAATGGGAAGATGGTTTGTATCTTCATAAAATTTTAATTCTGTTACACCCACCAGTGGTAACTTGATAGATAATACATTTAAATCTCCCGTTTGCAAATAAAAAAACTCTTTTTAAAGGCCTTAATTCCATGCCCTCTTTGTTTGATTATAGTTTATCTTAACTATATATCAATATTAATAAAACTGCATCCAATTACTGCTATAAAGCCTTCTCATAAACCCTATATTTCTTATATAGCCTGCCCTCAGCCATTTCTACAAGCCTTATAACATGAATATTATCTTCCAGTATCCATGAAAATTCAACATTCCTGTAATCACCTTTTTTTACTCCTTTGAATGCCTCTCTAAAAAGAATAGCATCCACTCCTTTATTCCTGTATTCTGACTTTATTCCGAGGAGAAGAAGTCTTAGATTCGTAATCTTTCTTGAATAATATATTGCCTTTAATAAAGTCATTAGATTAAGCCTTCCCTTCATCTTTCTTAGAACCAAATTAAAGTCAGGAATGAGTCCAAGAAATCCTACAGGCCTTCCTCTGTCTTCAGCTATTAGAACAAGTTCAGGTTTAACAAGTGGTTTCAATCTTCTTGCATTATATATTAGTTCATCTTCTGTTAATGGTATAAAACCCCAATTGTTCTGCCATGCTGAATTATAAACATCCATAAAGGCCTTCATATCTGAGATAAAATTTCTCTTATCAATAGGTCTTACACTTATCATTCTTTTTTCAGCCAATGATGCAACCCTCAATATCTTCTCAGGCAATTTGTCCTGAACTTTGTGTATAAATGCATAAAGGTCTTTAGCTTTATACATCCCAAATTTATCCATCAAATCCTTATAATAAGGAGGATTATATGGCGTCATTATCATCGGAGGGCTATCAAATCCCTCTATCAAAAATCCACACTCTTCATTGGTAGAGAAATTCATAGGGCCTCTTATAATATCTAATCCCTTGTTTTTCAACTCTTCAGAAACTCTTGAAAGCAGGGCATTTGAAACATCCCCATCATTAATGCATTCAAAAAAACCAAAAAAACCAACCTTCTCATTATGATGCTCAAGATGTCTATAATTAATTATAGAGGCTATCCTGCCAATAACTTTTTTATCTTTAATAGCCAAAAAAAATTTTATATCCGCTCTCTTAAAGAATGGATTTTTTTCTGTGAAATGAGTCTTTAGATCTTTTGTTAGCTGGGGAGCATAGAATGGGTCATTATAATAGAGGTCAAGGGGAAATCTTATAAAGGAATCAAGCTCTCCTTTTGTTCTAACCTCTACTATATTAATAACTTCTTTCCTCACCTAAGATATACAAGAAGTCTCATCATATCAATCCCAAGGCCTTTCCCACTTTTTTAAATGCCTCA
>CAZIMB010000029.1:11391-15856 GCA_964540275.1 uncultured Nitrospirota bacterium
CAAGAAGTCTCATCATATCAATCCCAAGGCCTTTCCCACTTTTTTAAATGCCTCAAGAACCCTATCAAGATGATCATCAGTGTGCGTTGCCATATAGCTCGTTCTTATAAGGGCCTTACCCTGAGGCACAGCTGGAGAGACAGCCACATTGGCAAATATGCCTTCTTCCTGAAGCATCATTACAAATTTAAAGGCAACCTCATCTTCTCCTACAACAATAGGTATAATAGGTGTCTCACTTGGTCCAGTCTCAAATCCCAACTCCTTAAAACCCTTTAACATCTTATGGGTGTTTCTCCACAATCTTTCTATCCTCTCGGGTTCATTCTCAATAATATCAAGCGCAGCACTTACTGATGCTATAGATGCAGGTGGTGGACTGGCGCTGAATATCAATGACCTTGCATAATGTTTTATATAATGTATAACATCAGCATCACCAGCTACAAATCCACCTATTGAGGCTAATGACTTACTATAAGTTCCCATTATCAAATCAACATCCTTTTCTAATCCAAAATGCTCTGCAGTACCCCTTCCTGTCTTTCCAAGCACTCCTATTCCATGGGCATCATCAACCATCAATCTTGCACCATATTTATTTGCTATTTTCAGGACTCCGGGGAGATTAATAATATCACCTTCCATACTAAACACACCATCAACGATAATGAGTTTCCCTCTACCATTATTTTCACTAAGAACCCTTTCAAGATCTATTAAGTCATTATGTTTAAACCTCTTAACCTCACCAAAGGAAAGCCTACAGCCATCAATTATGCTAGCATGATCCATCTTGTCTATTATAACCACATCGTCCTTACCCACTAAAGAAGATATAACCCCAAGATTAACCTGAAATCCTGTAGAAAAGACAAGGGCAGCTTCCTTTCTCATGAATCTTGCTAATTTTTCTTCAAGCTTCACATGGATATCAAGGGTACCGTTAAGAAACCTTGAACCAGCACATCCAGTCCCATACTTTTTAATTGCCTCTATTGCTGCTTCCTTGACCTTGGGATGATTGGTAAGACCGAGATAATTATTAGAACCTATCATTATCATTTTCTTACCATTCATAACCACCTCAGGGTCCTGAGCACTCTCAATGACCCTAAAGAAAGGATAAATACCTGCTATCTGTAATTCCTTAGCAGTCTTAAACTTAAAACACTTCTCAAATATATCTGTATTGTTCATTATTTTTCCTGCCTCCTGTTTATAGCCACCGATGTATCCTATACCAATCTGCTGTCCATTTAGCGCCTTCCCTAATATGGACTCTTGGGGAAAATTTCAGCATCTCCATAGCCTTTGTTGTATCACAAATCCAGTGATTATGTCTCATCTCCTTTATCTTATCGGTGTTTATTATGCTTATACCTTTTACCTTTTCAGAAACAAAACCAATCATTGGCATCAAAAACTTTGGCAACATTATCTTTAAAGGCCTTTTCTGCAAGGCATCAGATATAGCAGTAATAATATCATCTATAGAATAAATATTGCCGTCAGATACAAAAAAGATCTCTCCCTCTGCCTCCTTGTTTAGTGCAGACAATATTATAACATTTATCAGGTCATCAATATATATAAAAGAATAATAACTCTTTCCCCAATATGGTATAAAACCTAACTTTACCATTTTAAAGAATATAAGCAGATCCTTATCCCTAGGTCCATATACCGCAGGAGGTCTTATTATTGTAACTGGTATTTTATCTTTATGAGCAAAGACTATCTTCTCACCTTCTAATTTTGTCCTTCCATAAACAGAGACTGGTTTAGTATCACAACACTCTTTTAAAGGATTTCCGTCAAGACTAGGACCTGCAACTGCAAGGCTACTTAAATAAACAAACCTTTTTATATATGGATTATTTTTAAGAACTGCATTTATTATGTTTTCTGTGCCTTTGACATTTGCATTATGAAATTCAACATCTGATCTTGCCTTTGTAAGTCCTGCAAGATGAAATACATAATCTACATCCTTAACAACCTCTGATAGGGAACCTCTATCTACACAATCTCCCTCCCTTATAGATAGATGGAGTCCCTCGATGTTACATAGATTAGATGTCTTTCTAACAAGACAGTAAACATCAAATCCTTGCCTAATAAGAGCCTCTGCTAAATGACTTCCTATAAAGCCAGTTGCTCCAGTTATTAACGCCTTCATTTAGATTATTGTAAGGAAGAGTTTATATTTTTTTCAAGGAGATGCTATAAAATCAGAGTTTCGATTTGAATAAAAAATAATTAGTTGATAAATTAATAAAATGATTAAGATAAAAATTTCAATGCCTAATCATATTTAGATGGTTAAATTTCATTTAGGTAAAAGGTGATGTAATATATGCTATATAAAAAAGCTTTCAACATATCAGGAATTTTTTTGTTTATATTTATTCTTATGACGGCTACATTTAAGAGAAATATAGCATGGAATAATGAGATAAGTTTATGGAAAGATACTGTAAATAAGTCACCCTATAAGGCAAGGGCTTATAATGGATTGGGATATGCTTATTTAATGAATAATATGATAGAAGATGCTATAAAACAATACCAAAAGGCAATTAGTATTGATTATGACAATATTGATGCCCATTATAATCTTGGAGTAGCTTTTAAAGACAAGGGATTATTGGATGAGGCAATATCTCAATGGAAGACAGTAATCCAAATACGGCACGACCATGTAGAGGCATACCATAATCTTGGTACTGCATATATATACAAAGAACAGTTTCATAGGGCAATTGAATATTATAAAATAGCAATAAACTTAAAGTCTGATCCTTTACTTCATCACAATTTAGGTGTTGCCTATGAAAAGGTTGGTTTGATTGATAATGCAATGATGGAATATATCTCTGCAATTAATCTAGATCCCTATTATGCAGAGGCATATTATAATCTCGCTAATATCTATTTCAATAAAAAATTATTTTGGGATGCTATTGAAAATTATCTGAGTGCAATAAACCTGAAACCTTATTTATTAGAGGCACATTTTAATCTTGGGGTTGCCTATCTTCAAATAGGAGATATTAGTAAGGCAAAATCTCAATTTAATGCTTTATTAAAAATAAAGCCTGACCACAAACAGGCAATTGAACTTCTGAATAATATTTCTGGTATTACTAACTGACCTTCTTTTTCACCTCAACCTTAAGTCCCTTAACAGACTTAACGATCACCTCTTCACTCTTTCCTATATGCTCATCTGAATATGCAGACCAGTATTCACCATGTATAATAGCAGTTCCACCATTAGGTGTAATATCAGTCAAGGCAATGCCCTCCATCCCAACAAGTCCTTCCACACCGGTTACAGGTTTTCTCTTATAAGCCTTGTACGCAAGCCTGAAAGTTAGGACAAAAAATAGTGCTGTGACTATTGCAGCAGGTATTACAATAGAGAGAGATACCCTCAAAAAAGGCATAGGTGATTCAAATAACATTAATGACCCAATCACCATTGATATTATGCCCCCTATTGTGAGCATCCCATAGGATACAATCTTTACCTCAAGAATAAATAAAATAAGACCTATAAGTATAAGCAAAAGACCTGCATAATTAACTGGTAGTGTCTGGAATGAATAAAAGGCAAGCACAAGACATAGGGCACCAATTACACCTGGAAATATAGCCCCAGGATTTGTTAATTCAAAGAAAAGCCCATAAAAACCCAATATCATTAATATATATGCCACATTTGGGTCACTAATCAGATTGAGGATCTTATGTCTTAATCCCATCTCATGTCTTATTACCTTAGCACCTGAGGTTTTTATTTCCCTTTCTCCAACTATAAGTTTCACCTTCTTGCCATCTATTTGCTTAAGCAGAGAGGCTATATCATTAGCAATAAGATCTATTACCTGGTTCTTTAATGCCTCTGTCTCTGTAGCAGAAATACTCTTTCTTACAGCATCCTCTGCCCATTTTGCATTTCTGCCCTTTTGCTCAGCAATTGATTTAATAAAGGCTACTGCATCGTTAACAACCTTTTCAGCCATAGCCTTGTCCATTTTTTCACCTATGGCAACAGGGTGGGCAGCGCCTATATTTGTCCCTGGAGACATAGCAGCAATATGGGCAGACATTGTTATAAAAACACCTGCTGATGCAGCCCTTGCACCACTCGGTGCAACATATACAACTATAGGAATACTGCTATTAATAATATCCTTTACAATGCTTCTCATAGAGGTATCAAGACCTCCGGGGGTATCAAGTTCAATTATTAACACCTCTGCATTTTGTTCAGATGCCTTTTTTATAGATTTATTAATATATTCTGATGCCACAGGATTAATAACACCTTCAACCTTAATAACAAGAACATTCCTCTGTTCTATAAGGGATTCCTGTTTTGTCTCTGCAGGTGTAAAAGACAGGGATAAAATAATCGTTGAAATTATTATTAATAAAGAATAAAAAAATCTCATAA